>JAHZJZ010000271.1 GCA_022600655.1 Campylobacterota bacterium
TTAAAGTTAGATTAAACTTTCATCGGATTTACCTAGAAAATCCTTATTAATAAACTTTCAAAAGATTACACAAAGCTTGTTTTTTAATCGTCCTATAGATATCAAAATCACTATCAATACTAACAATATTTTGAATCTTCTCTTTTTGAGCAACATACATCAGTGTACTATCTGCTAAGTCCATTGGTACATCTGTATATTTTGACATCATTCGTATAATCTCTCGTAACTCTTTTTGCTCTATATTATAAATCGTCACAGCACCAAGCTCTATCCATTTTAAAAAATCTATCTGTACATTAAGATTGAAATCCAACATATGTGTCACTTCGGTAATAACCGACCAAGTTGTGATAAATTCTCCGTGAAAACCTTCTAGAAAATTCAATACTGTTTTATGATATTTATCATTTTTATCAAACAGAGCAATAAGCGGTCCACTATCTATGATTGTTTTTTGCATTGAGTTTCTCTTTAAGTCTCTGTTTATAAGTTACAGAGAGATTACTCTCTTCACTACCATATTTTCCAAAAAAATCCATCCCAAGTTGATAAGGTGTAGGCTTCTCTTTTTGTTTAAAAGTTTCAAAATAATGTGTCAGAGCCTTTTTGATTATATCTGTTTTAGTCTGCTGGTTGATTTTAGAAAATAGTGTAAGTTCTTGCTCTAAACTTTGATTTAATCTTACCGATAACATGATATTTCTCCTTTTCTGCTTTTTGTAATACTCTATTGTATTACATACTAAATTATGAGCAACTTAAAAACAACTCAAACGCAACCTTATAAAAATTCTTGTATAATCCGAAATAATTTAACACTTAGGATGTGATAATATGGCAAAAGTAGGAATTGTAGGAAGTACAGGACGAATGGGTGAACACCTTATTAACAATGTACTCGAAGAAGAGGGATTAGAGTTAAGTGTATTGCATGTTTTTGATGAGTTAAAAACAGCTGTTCCTGATAGTGTATTAATTACTAACAATATGCAAGTTGTTTTAGAAAACTGTGATGTTATCATTGATTTCTCTGCACCTATTGCAACACAAGATTTACTTGAACATGCTCTTAAAAATCCTACGGCACTGGTTATTGCTACTACTGGATTTACACCACATCAACAGAACCGTTTAACCGAAGCTTCTAAAGAGATGCCTGTTTTATACTCTTCAAATATGTCAGCAGGTATTGCACTACTTAAACAACTGGTTGAACAGGTATCTGCAACACTTAAAGATTTTGACATTGAGATTGTTGAGCAACACCATAGACATAAAGTTGACTCTCCATCGGGTACAGCACTAACATTGGGTGAGTTTGCTGCAAAGGGTAGAGGACAAGATTTAGATACCGTTCGTATCTCTGGTCGTGATGGTCAAATCGGGGCTAGAACTAAAGATGAGATTGCAGTAATGGCACTTAGAGGTGGAGATATCGTAGGAAGACATACCGTTGGTTTCTATAACGATGGAGAGTTTTTAGAGCTTAACCATACAGCCACTAGCAGAGAGACCTTTTCAAAAGGGGCAACACGTGCAGCAAAATGGTTGGTCAACCAAGAGAGTGGATTTTACTCGATTAATGACTGTTTAGGAATATAGTATGTGTGCTATTGTAGGAGTTTATGGAGCAGAAGATGCAGCAAAAATTGCTTACTATGCACTTTTTGCAATGCAACATCGAGGACAAGAGTCAACAGGAATCTCATCAGCTGATGGGAAAAGAATTCACCTTATTAAAAAGCGTGGATTGGTTACTGATGTCTTTGATGAAGAGACTTTTAAACTTCTAAAGGGACCGTGTGCCATTGGTCACAACCGTTACTCTACCGCTGGTGATGACTCTATTTTAGATGCACAACCTGTATTTGCTAAGTATAAGCTAGGAGAGATGTCTGTTGCTCACAATGGTAACCTTATTAACAAAAATGAGGTAAGAGAACAGCTCATTGATAAAGGAGCCATCTTCCAGACAGGTATGGATACAGAGAACATCATTCACCTTGTGGCTAAAAGCCAAGAGGAGAAACTTGAAGCTCGGATTAAAGATATGCTTACCAAAATAGAAGGGGCTTACTGTTTAGCCATTCAAAGCCGTAAGAAGATGTTTGTGATTCGTGACCGTTTTGGTATTCGTCCACTCAGTCTTGGAAAACTTAAAAATGGTGGGTGGATAGTAGCTTCAGAGACCTGTGCTTTTGATTTGGTAGGGGCTGAGTTTGTTCGTGATATTGAGCCTGGAGAGATGCTTACCTTTGAAGAGGGGAAAGAGCCATACTCAGAGCAGATTTTTGAACCTGACTATCACCCTTGTGCTTTTGAGTATATCTACTTTGCACGACCAGACTCTATTATCGATGGTAAGAATGTCTATAATACACGTTTAGAGATGGGAAGGCAATTGGCAAAAGAGACCCCAGCAGATATTGACTTGGTGCTTCCTGTTCCTGACTCTGGTGTGGCTGCAGCTCGTGGATTTGCTGAAGGGTTAGGGGTTCCATTTGAAATGGGGATTGTAAGAAACCATTATGTGGGTCGAACATTTATTGAACCAACTCAAGAGATACGAGAGCTAAAAGTAAAACTAAAACTCTCTCCAATCAAAGAGCTTATCGCAGGTAAGCGTGTGGCTATTGTAGATGACTCTTTGGTTCGAGGAACCACCTCTAAGCAGATTGTTAAAATGCTAAAAGAGGCTGGTGCTAAAGAGGTACATATGCGTATTGCAGCACCAGAGATTAAATTCCCTTGTCGTTATGGAATTGATACTCCAACTAAGATGGAGCTTATTTCAACAACCAACACTCCAGAGGAGATTGCCCAAAAGATGAATGCTGAATCATTAGGGTTTTTATCTATTGAGGGGTTAAAGTCTTCATTGGGGAGTGATAGAACTTACTCTCTGGTAAGTTTTGATGGTAACTACTTTGCAGGTGGAAATGCTAACAGCCCTGGTTGTAGTGATTGCTAGATAAACCTCTAAAAACTAGGAGCCGATGGCTTTAGCCTCGTAATATTCGGGACTAAAGTCTCCGACTCCAAATAAGTTTTTCAAAAAGTCTAAAAGTTAATCACCCCTTTAAGGGTGTTACTTAACATACTGCGTCTTCGTATATCTGAACGCTCTACACCTGGTTTGGTTGTAGAGATAATTGCTCTTCCCATAACATGTTTTTTGCCACTATCTAACCTTACACCCCAATAGTTATGTAACATAACTGGCTCACCATTTTTCTCCCCTAAATAGAGCGTTATATGTCCAGGGACATAGAGAAGTGAACGGAACGGTTTAGCATTACCTAAAATGGTATCTTGTCTCTCTTTCTCACTTAAACCTTTTAAAGAGATATACTCACCCATACTCTCTTTGGCTTGTTGTCTTGAATTTCTTGGTAAGTAGATACCAAAAGGAGCAAAAAAGTCACGTGTGAGTGCTGAACAGTCTCGTGCCTGAAGCTTACCACCCCAACCATAAGGCTCACCTACAAGTTGATTACTAATATAAGCTATATTATACTGATTAAATTTAATCGGCTTTTTAGCAATAAGATTGATTTCACTCGCTTTAGTTCTCTTAAGATACGCGTAACCATTTTTATCTTTTCCTGCAAAAAGGTAAGCTTTATTAACGCTATCCATGGGGAAGATGCTTCCCATTTTAACTAAAGAGAGGTTCACACCATCTTCTAAAATATTTAAGTTGTCTGTTACAGTCACTGCATATTTACCGTTTTGAAATTCAGATTGAAAATCTGAGGTCACAAAAGCCAAATCTTCAGTATGAATCCACCCAAAAGCGTAAGAGGTTTTCACATAGACCCACTTTGCATCTTTAGAGTAGTGTGAGACAAAAACAGGTGTGTTAATATGTACCGCACTGTTTTGGTTATAATCAAAAGGAAACCCTTCACCTGTTCGATTAGGATCATAGAAGATCTCTAATTGAGTTGGATAGAGTTTTAAATCAGTATGTTTAGTTGTAATAGCTGGTTGAGCTACACTATTATAGTTGTTAAAGTTAGAATTTTCTATCTGATATGCATACCACTTCTTAGAGATTTTTCGACCTGAACGTCTATAGGTTTTCTCTTTTGCATATTTAAACTGCCATGTTTTTTCTATATGAGACAGATCCATCTCTATAAGCTGCCATGGCTCAAAATATTTAGCATTATAAAGCTCATCATAACTTAGCTGTTCTGTTGCACTCATTGGCTCTGCTTGTTGACTAAAACCTGTCGTATCTTGCTCAATATGCATGGTATCATTCACATGATTTGATGGCATACTGTCTAGTTCACTAGTAGGTCTCTCCCCCTTGGTTAAAATAGTATCAGCCAAAAGAGAAGAT
The DNA here is from genome assembly GCA_022600655.1 of Campylobacterota bacterium. GTDB lineage: Bacteria > Campylobacterota > Campylobacteria > Campylobacterales > Sulfurovaceae > UBA1140. The sequence goes on from JAHZJZ010000271.1 coordinate 4,355, forward strand.
AATAGTGTAGATAGAAGTATGATAAATATATATTTTTTCATTTAATCCCCTTTTTTAATTAATTATAATTAAAATTTTGAGCTTTGTACAGAGGAAATTGCAAGTTTATATAAAAAACTTAATTTATTCAACACCCCATGTTTAGGGAGTTAGATAGGATATTTAAAATTGTTAA
>JAHZJZ010000272.1 GCA_022600655.1 Campylobacterota bacterium
CCCATAAAGATGGTGCTATTATTACCAACATACAAGCAAATTCTCCTGCTCAAAGAGCCAATCTAAAACGTGGTGATTTAATCTATGCTATCAATGATAAAGAGGTAAAAGATCCTCATAGTTTACAACGTATTGTAACGGCATATCGTCCAGAGGATACAATAACACTCTCTATAGAACGAGAAGGAAAAGAGATAAAACAAGAGCTTAAACTCTCAAGTATGCATGGAGAAAAATTAGCCTTAAGCTCTGTTGATCAAAACTTTGATGGTCTGTACCTTAATAAACTCAATGAACAGAATAGGGAGAAATTCCAAGTTCCAACTAATATTATAGGGGTTATTATAGAAGATGTTGACCAAGGGTCAAAAGCTTATAGTGATGGATTTATGTCAGGTGATATTATTATACAGATTGAGAACAGAGACATACGAACCTTAGAGGATGTAACTAAGGCATTTAGAGACTATAAAGGAAAAACCAAAAGAATCTATATTAACAGAAGAGGAGCTATACTACTTATGGTTACACGGTAGTTAATCTTCGAAAATAATAATATCGTAATTGCTCGTAGTAACCACTGCCTTATGGGTAGGAACAGAGCCGTTACGATTCACTTTACTTAACTCTTCTCGTAAGTTATCAATCTCTTTGGTCATCTCATCCATCTGTTTTTTTAACTTTAAAATCACATCAACTCCAGCAAGGTTAATACCCATTTTACGAGTCAATTGAAGAACCAGTTTTATCTGATCAATATCACGTTGTGAATAGAGTCTCATACGTCCTTGCGTACGAGAAGGCTCAATAAGCCCCTCTTTCTCGTACTGACGTAAAGTCTGTGGATGTATGTCTAAAATAGAAGCAACAACAGAGATTAGATAGACTGGTTCATCATAACTATGCATCATCAACTACTTTAGTATCGGGTAACTTCTCTTCTAAAATCTGTTGAAGTTCATCATCTAACTCATCAACATTTGGTAAAATAATATTAGCATCCAGATACAAGTCTCCACTCAGTGCTGTTTTTCTATCAACCACACCTGCACCTTTTATTCTAAATTTTTGACCATTTTTAGTATTTTTTGGGACTTTAAGGGTCACTGTTTTCTCTAAAGTTTCAACAGGGACTTTACCACCAAATAGTGCAGATTTCAGTGGCACATCAAGCCCTTTATAGAGGTCATTTCCTTTACGCTTATACTCACTAGAGTCAGCCACTTCTACTTTTATAAGAAGGTCTCCACGCTGTCCACCAACATTGTTTCCTTTACCTCTAACTCTTAATGTCTCTCCACTCTTAATTCCTGCGGGAACTTTAATGTCAAAACTCTCATTGTTAATAGAGATATTATGTTTTCCACCTTTAACAGCCACATAAAATGATACCGTAATGGTTGTACGTTGATCAAGTTCAGTAGTACCAGCAGCTCCTGCACCTGAAAAACCAGAGCCTCCACCAAATCCTGAGCCACCAAAACCACCGAAACCTCCTCCAGAGAAAGATGAACCACCACCTCCTCCACCACCGAAGATACTTCTTAATAGATCATCTAAATCAACATTACCACCCTGCTGACGTGCAAAATCGTGGAAGTTTTGTCCACCAAACATCTGGTCACCATACATGTCGTACTCATCTTTTTTCTGTTTATCTGAGAGTACTTCATAAGCTGCGTTTATCTCTTTAAACTTCTCAATGGCCTCTTCATCTTTATTCACATCTGGGTGATATTTTCGTGCCAGTTTCCTATAAGCTTTTTTAATCTCATCTGCACTTGCGTTATCATTAATACCTAATGTTTCGTATAAACTTTTAGCCATTTCTTTCCTTATAAAACATTGTAATTTAAATTTATTATGATTATATCAAAAACTTTTAGTCTCTGTCAATCAAGGTTGAAGATTTTGATCACTTTTCACGCATTAACATGGTCACCACAATAACTGGAGGAACGGCTAATGCAAACATATAACTTGCTATATGTAGTATTTCATTGTTATTCAGATAGAAAAACCCAAAAATCAAAAGTCCATACGCACCCAAACGGTAAAAAGAGAGAGCTGCTTTACTATCTTTAGTTACCTGCCATACAGAGCGACGATTTTTCTTTAGATTCTCTTTCTCCTCTTTAACAACCTCTTCAAAAGGTTTATCTTTATCTTCCTCATGTTCGGTAAAGATATCATAAGGGTCTTCTATCTTCTCTATGGTATCTCGGTTATCTTCAGCCACTACGATACCTGACTCTACTCTACTCTTGACCATATTGCGATAAGAGATAATCGAAGCGAACATTACCAATGATGATGTAATAAAGCCAACTTGAGAATTAATTAGCCACTCTCTGTTTCCACTTAAGAAACAGAAAAGTATGATTCCAATGTCAATAATAAGCAGTGCATTAAGAGTTTTTTTCATTAATACTTATCATCCTCATCACTATCATCATACTTTTGGTGTCTATAACGAGGGTCATCAGCCAACTCATCTAGAGATTTTTTCTGTTTCGCATACGCTTTATAGACATTTAAAATCGCTGCTGCTATTCCCCAAAATACACCTAGCCAAAATAGCCATTCATATCCAAAAAGATTTTTCATAAGAATCCCTAACCCAACACCTATTACAATAGCAACAACCATTGATATACCGAGACTCAAGCCATCTGCCGCATTAACTATCTTTTTAAACTTTGGTTCCTCTTGTTCTGTTGACATTTTTACCCTTTTTTAATTTAAACTTAATCTTTTTTAACATTATAGCTAATGAAAAATCTA
>JAHZJZ010000273.1 GCA_022600655.1 Campylobacterota bacterium
CTTCTAAGTTTACAAAAAGTATCTCATTTTTAGGAACACCTTCTTGATGAAGCTTCCGTATCTGATTTAGCATAAGTGTAGACTTCCCACAGCGTCTTACCCCTTTTATGACAAGAACTTCATCTTTTTGCATAAATTTAGCTATTTTATTATCATAACTGTCACGTTTAACAGTAACAGGAACCTCCCTATCCCAATAGTTCCACTCGTTCAATATCTCTATAATTTCTAATTTTTCCATGATATATCCTTAAGTTGTAGGTTATATCTTACAATATTTATTGTTATTGTTGGATTATTTAAACTAAACTATCTATCAATTTTCAAAGCTTCTATCTGTTCTAAAGAGAGTCCTGTCGTTTTTTGAATAACATCCATCTCAACATTAAGTTTTAACATTCCTAAAGCAACTTTTTCTAAAGTACTATCTACACCTTTTTGGATTCCCTTTTCAATTCCTTTTTGGATTCCATCTTTAAAACCATCCTGATAAAATGGGATTTTTTCAATATCTACTGCTAACATCGTTGCTCCTTTTTTTACATTCTCTTCTAAATCTCTATTAGTTGATAAAATTGTCACTTTTTCCAAATAGCTCTTATAAGCTATAGCATCATGGTCTGTTAACTCTTTTATTCGTTTTAAAATAGTATTAACCACCATCTGCTTGTCTTTTTCTGCAAAGTCACAAAGTATAGACAACGCAACTACCGATGGATTTTGATGATATAAAAACTCTTCACAATCTATATCTCGCATATCAATTATACCATATTTGTAAAAAAGATTCTTTTGCTCTATTTCACTTTTCATGGAACAATTTCTTTTTCCTATATAGATAAGATATTGAGCAATACGATGATGATTGTACTCAAACTGTATATCACAATAGTACCGTAACATTCTTAGGTGCATAAGGCTATGATTATCGTTCTGTATCTCTATATGTACTATCTCATCTTGTCCATTTATAAACACAATATCACTCTCTCGTTTCTCTACCCTAGTAAACTCTTTATCAACAAGTGTAATCTGTTTTGCTATATCAATGCCCAATATATAGGTAGAGATATCTCTAGCTATCTCTTTTATAATTTCCTTGGTGACAATATCCTTGTGACCCATAAATCCTCCTTTTTTGGATTTATGAGTAGTTTAACACAGAAAAATAATTTATGTTGGAAATGTGGCATATTGTCATGTTTTTTATATAATCATCCCATTCACCAACTAATATCACTTAAATTATAAAATGTAGGATAACAACTTCCTACTTTATCATCTACTGCACCAGCTATAGTTTGGCTTGAGTCAAATCTATATTTTTGTTTTTTATACTTAGTATTCAACCCTCTATTATAATCGCTCAATATATACCACTCCTTGTTATCTCCTCCAACCTCTTCTACAAAACCAACATGACCATGTGTCCCACATTCCCATACTGCCAATAAACCTTTTTTTCTTTTATCTAAAGGTAAAGCAGTAGTTGCTGTTGAAATTCCTTTATCTTTTATCCCCAACAAAGAAGACCAATTTTTTGCATCTCTATTATACTTATTCCAAAAAGCATTTTTGATATTTTCATATACTTTTGGGGATAAAAGATTTGCATCAACTAACTCTACAAATCTACCATATACATACCATGTACACTGTCCCAATAAATCTTGACCATGACTTGTAGCAGAAAAAGCATTTGCACCTCTTGCATAAGGTATATCCAAATCTTTATTGAGTAATACGGTCTCAGGATATGAGCCAGTAGCTAAATCTGGCTCCATAATATTGATTCCATCTCGTAATATGATTCTACTTCCATCTATAAATTTTACAATAACATCTCTATATCCAAAGGGAACATCATATGCCAAGTTTCCTCCATGTCGTTCGGTTGTTTCAATTTTAATCTTATTCTCTTCATATACTGTAAAATTTGTTATATCAACTCCTGCAATAAAGACTTTTGCAACATTTTTAAGATTTTCTCCATAGAGATTTAATATTTGATTACTCTTTTTAACAGGTGTTCCAGATGGAGACATGTAAGTCAATTTTGCGTTAGTTGTCGGAGGGTTTACTAGATAGATTTGTAAATCTTCTAAAGTACCTTGAAAAATATTTTTATCCACATAATTACTGACTCCATCAATATCCATAGCTGTTTCAGTAAATTGCCAAAATAGATAATCTCTATTGGGTTTAAAGTTTACATCATGATTTTCTAAATCATCTAAACTATTTATAACTGTACCATTTTCAGAGCCAAACATATATTTAGCTATCCATAACTCATATGTATCAAAAAGATTACTCTCAACTTCAGAATTTGAAAAATATTCATTCATATACAAAATAGGTTTAACTCCCAATTGATGTTCTACTTCATACGCAAATGACCTTATCCAGTTTGTAAATTCTAATTTACTCCATCGTCCAATCTGATTTTTATTTAAAGGGTTCTCTTTATCAGATGGAGGGTTTTCAATATCAATTACAGGTGGCAATAATTTGTGACTCTCATAATATGGTTTTATCTTTCTAAGAAAATATTTAGCCTCTTCTACTGCATCAGAAGTTTTTTCGTTATAGTCTACTCTTATAAAATGATAAGGTGCAATCAATAAATTTTGCTCTAATGCCCCATCCATATTATTTTCAAATTTTGTATCTAAAAAATTCCCTGAGTATTGATGAGATTTCTCATAACTTGTTTCAGGATAACCCTCTGTGGCTTTTATAAAAGCAAAAGATACTCCATCATTTTTGACTGCTTCCCAATTAATATAACCATTATGTTTACTGACATCTATACCTATAAGCTGATTATCTGTTGAACTAGAAACAAACTTCAACTTCTTAACACCATCCTCAACAAAAAACGTAGGCTTAACCCCAATATCAACAGTATGAGACCAATCATAATCACCAGTTTCTTCATTTCCTGCAAACATAAAAGCCACAGAGTAGCCCTCAGTCATAATGTACCAATTGTTATTAGAAGCTTGAAAAAACCACCATTTAATAGGTACTGTAGAATTTCTGATTAACTCTACATCAGTTTGAATAATACAATTTTCATTACTCTTAGCTAACCCATAATCATAATAACTACAACTTGACCTTGAAGACATATCTGCAATAGAAACAGTATTATTATTTAAATCAATACTGCCTGCATTTAAACTAATTCCTGCCCATCCTGCTTGACCATTAACTATTGGCATTAAAGAAAAAACATATGCAGCAGATGGCATTGATATATACCATCTTCTATCTTTTTGAATAGCTGTACGTTCTTCTTGATAGTATGCCCATGACAATTCATGAACAGAATTTTTAATAACATCTATTTCAGCCTGAGTTACTTTTTGTTGTCCTAAACTCTCGCTACTAGAAGCTATGGTAGGTAATACCATAGTTTTCATAGAACTTTTTTCAGAACTAGAAGCTTCATTACCACAACCAAGTAGACCAAATACCAATACTGAACTGATAATTGCTTTATTTACATTTTTCATCTTAAACTCCTGGTAAATTTAATTCTTCTTCTTTTACAATAACTGTAAAACGCTTTGTATCACTCACTTCATTTTTCGTTATGGTGGCTGTTAAAACAACTGTAGTGTCACCATTTCCAAACTCTGCTCTATCTACTACTCCACTATTTGAGAGTACACTTAAATTACTAGAACTATAAGTAATAGTTGTATTATGAAGTCCTGTAGTAGGAAGTGACAAATTGCTAGTGATATTTGAAGTATTACCCAAACTTAGAGCCACTTTTGCAAGTGCCACAGCCTCTGCATCACTCATCGGTAACGATTCACCAAACGCTATCAATCCAAAATCAATAGCACTACCTTCATAATCAAAAATATCACTCATCCCAATAAACACATCATCTGCATCAAAAACTTTAACTTGAAACTTCGTACCACTTGGATAGTTACCATTTGCTTCTAATAGCACTTGCTCCCCACTCTCATTGGCTAGTTTTCCATAGACAGCGATACTGTTGGTAGCCGTTTCAGTAACACTGGTACTGGCATAGAGAATAACTTGGTAATTTTTTCCATTGACAACTTTTGTCACACTAATAGGGTTTAAATCAACGCCAACTGCTACAGTGGCCAATTCATGAGGAGTAAAAGTTAAATCACCAAACTCAATATAGTCAGCATCAAAATCAACAATCTCACTCATAACAAGAAGTTCACCGTGTGTATCAAATAGTTTAAGTTGAAATCTGGCATCTGTTAAGTAGCTGTCATTTATCTCTATCACTACATTTTCACCATTAATGGTTCCATAAACAGCGATGCTATTTTGACTGGTCTCATCAACAGGCATACTACTGGTATAGAATGTCATAATATAGTTTCGATTACCAATAACTTTGGTTACATTAATATCATTAAAAGCATTATCTTTTGCAACAGTATCCAACTCAAACTCAAAGGTTAACTCACTCTCATTTGTTACCTTTACCCAATACCCTTGTGAATCTTCAAAGGCTGTAAAACTATTTAAAAAATCCTTACCTGCATCTACATAAGATTTTTTATAGGCTGTACCTTGTCCTGCTCCCTGTATCACCTCAAGATTAACTGCTCCCACTTGTCCTTTTATCTCATCTAAGGTCAAACTGTAAAATGGAGCTACAAAATTCCAACCAGCATGTAGAGCAATCTTTTGTATACCACCATACGATACTTTTTCATAACTTATCGTCACCTCATCTGTCACTTGTATCCAATAAGCTTGACCCAACTCAGCTTGATTAAAGCTGTTCAGAAAAGCTTTTCCTGCATCTACATAAGATTTTTTATAGGCTGTACCTTGTCCTGCTCCTTGAATACTTAAAAGACGGTTGAAGCCAACAGCATTCACCAGTTCGACCAGTGTTAGTTTCTCTATATTAACAGCGTTATATCCTGCTTTTAAAGTAATACTTTTAGTACCTTGTGCATAGACAAGTGTATTCCACAAAAATAGTAAACTTATCAATAGTATCATTATCCTTTTCATTAAAAATCCCCTTTCGTATCTATATTGTTAAACTCTAACATCTCTCCATCAAGCACAAGCTCATCACTTTGTCCCACAACCTTGTCACCATTAAAAACTTTAACAACAAAAATATCTCCATCTTTATAGTTATCGCTAATACTCAGTAAAGAACCTGTAGTTTTACCATCTATGTTTCCATAAATGGCTTTGGATGTTTGACTAGGTTTCTCTTCTATATGGTTTTTACTATAAACCACTACTCTTTTACCCTCAAAATCACCCATAACATCATTGACTATATTGTCTTTTGCAATGCTATATTTTTCATTTGAAGTTTGAGTCGTAGCATTTGTTGAGCTACTACCACATGCTGTTAAAAGCACTCCACAAAGGAGTAAACTTAATACTGTTTTTTTATTCATCTTTTATCCTTAATCTCTAATATTGATAGTTCCAAAATTAACTCCTGTTTCACCTTCTACCGAAGTTATAACAGCACTCTTTGCTAAAACATTATTGTCTTGGTCTTTTACTAAAACTTGAAATTGTGTACCTATGGCATAAGCACTGTTAGCTTCAAGTAAAACAACACCTTCTACACCCCTAAGATTTCCATATACAGCCAAGCTCTCTTGACTTGTAGCCGTTGGAGCAGAAGCATTTGTATAGAGTTCAAGGGTATAAGCACCTTTCACAACTAAAACACTCTTTAGGTCTACACCTACAGCCAAGTTTGCTAAATCTTCCGTAATAGCATCTTCTTTAACAACCGTCACAACAAACTCTTTGGTATCCGAAACACCATTAAGCGTAAGCGTAGCTATTAAAGTGACACTAACATCTCCTGTCACAAAACTTGGTCGAGTCACCACTCCTGTATTTGAAACTACACTACTGTTGTTGGACTCCCATGAGATTTGTACCCCATTATCCTGTATAGTACTAGGAAGAACCATATTTGCTGTTATACTTGAAGTATCACCCAAACTCAACGCTCCCTTAGCCAATGCAACTGCCTCGGCATCCGTCATATCCAAAGCCACAACCACCAAATCAAATTCCTTATCAACCGTAGCAAAAGCCCCATCAAACTCACTTGGGTCAGCAGAAGATGGCACACCAATAGTAGCTCTCAACACAACCGTAGCGTTACCCTCAGCAAATGATGGTGAGTGAATGGTTCCATCACTGTCAATCAATGAAGACGGAGTGCTTTCCCACTTGATAAGAACATTGGAACCATTATCAACAATGAGATTTGATGGTAAACTTAGATTTGCCACAATATTGTTCATCCCACTGTTAGTTCCCTTGATATCATCAAAATCCAATCTGCTTTGAGCATCTGCTATCATCTCATCACCCGTCATATCAAGGTGTTTTACAGTAATAGTAAACACCTTAGTATCAGACGCACTACCATTGGTAATCGTTGCTGTTAGCGTTACATTTTTGTCACCAATAGCATAACTAGGTCGTGTCACCACTCCTGCATCGGATAAGAAGTTTGTATCGGAAGAACTCCAAGTGATTTGACTCGCTTGGACGGTTCCTGTGGTTGGCAAAGTTAAATCTTCGGTGATATTTGTTGTATCTCCCAACTCCAATGGTGCTTTGTCCAGTGCAACCTTTTCATCATCTGTCATCGGCAGTTTTGGCACTGTTACATCAAATGTCTTGGTCTCACTCACAGCTCCCTTGGTCAATGTCGCCGTCAGTGTGGCTGTCTTGTCTATTCCTGCATGGTTATCAGGATTGATGACTCCACTGTCGCTTATCGCATCTCCTGAACTGCTCCATGTGATGGTGACTCCATCTATGAGCGTTGGAAGTGTTAGGTTTGTTGTAAGTGAACTGGTATCTCCCAAATCAAGCGTACCTTTTACATTGGCGACGATTTCAGCATCAGTAATGGCAAGTTTTAGAACCGTTAAACTAAAGACTTTGGTAATACTCTCACTCCCTTTTGTTAGAGTGGAAGTTAACTGAACGATTTGATTTCCTAAAGTAAAAGATGGGCGTGTAACCACTCCATTTGTGGAGATAGCACTGTTATCTGATACCCAAGTAATATTTACACCATGTAGTCCATTAGTTGCCAAGACCACATCTCCATCTATAGCACTCAATGTGCCTGTTATGCTTAAATCAGCCTCTGCCAAAGTAACTGACTCTAAGTCACTAATAGGTAGTGCCACCACATTTAGAGGAAACTCTTTTGTATCACTTACCGTACCTTTTGTAATAGTTGCCACTATGGTCACACTTTTGTTTCCATCTGTATAACTCTGTCTAGTAGGTACACCTGTACTACTTAAAAGTGCCTCATCGGTAGATGTGTAAGTATAGTTACTCCCTTTTCCCCCAATAGTTGGCAGGATTAATGAATCGGTAACATTCACACCATCACTAATATTTAAATCTTCTTTATCTACAAAAACAGCATATCCATCTGTTGCAACTGTTTTATTGACATCATCATGAGCATTATCTATAAGGTGAGCTATAACATCATCATCAGAAATAGGAGTAAAACCATTATCTGTTAACAGTTTTGTAACTTCAGTTAAATTCATATCACTCAACTTTTTTGCATCTCCCAATGCTATAACTCCATCATCTATTTTAATACTTTCATCGTAGCTACCATCATCATCTAAACCTTGTAAAAACTTTGCTATTTTCAGAACTTTTGGGTCACTAAAATTGTCTCTAGCCACACCTGCTAGGTCTTGCACAAAGACTTTAGCGTCACTGGTCATCGCACTGATTCGTCCTATCTCTATATTGCCCACGGTAAAGACCACAGGAAATGCAGAACATTCAAAGGTACCATTTTCATCAGTCTTGCCTGTTTTGGTTCCACAGTCATAGGTAACACCTACCACTGTAGAGTCGATGAGTGTTCCTTTTCTTACTACAGCAACAGCTGGTGGATTGTAAACAGCTCCACCACCACTAGAGCTAGTAGAAGCACTAGGCAACTCCTCTTTCTCAACCAATATAACCAACGCCTCACTTGATTGTCCCATTGCATTTTTTAGAACAACAGAAAATATCTTCGAGCCTTTATCTCCACTGGTATCAAGAATGATTTCTATTTTGCCATCGATTCCCATCGTACCTACCTCTTCACCGTTGACCCACACAGTAGTACCTGCTTCACCTTGTATCTCTACTAGTACACTATCATCGGTTGTAGACTCTGGTACATTGGTGACTTTTGGTTTTGAGATATTTCCCTCATCCACAGGAGGTGTGGGAGTGGATATTGGGGTTGGAGTTGCTGTAGCAACAGGGGTTGATGTACTCTCTGGTGTGGTGGAACTGCTTCCTCCACATGCCGTTAGCATCAGTATGGTTACTAGTGAGAGGGCTAGGTGTTTTGTATTGTTCTTTTTCATTCTTTTCTCCTTAAAGTTAAAATTTAATATAAATATTTTAACAATTGAGAATAAGCATCATGTAAATTTTAGGTGGAAAAGTGGTGGTCAAATAGGTGGAAATTTAGGTGAGGCATCTCTATAACAATTGATTAGTTAGGAGGAAATAGAGTATAATAATAATTAAAAATAGATGGGAAAAAGCTTTATGAAAAAACTGGATAAACAACTTCGTTCCAATAAATTTGACTATATTTTAGATGAGTATCTTAGTGCTGTTGAGGTTCAAAATATTTTTGGTTATGATTCTCCTAATATGATGTATAAACTTCGACATGGAGAGAGTCCTCTCACTGAACCTCATATCAAACATCTTGAGTATAACTGTAATATACCTTCAGAGGTATTTGAGAAGCGTATCCCCTTTAATAGAGAGGATACTTCGAATATAGACAGCATCATCAAAGAGCATTATAAAAAGTTAGGAGGTCAAGAGTTCATAGCCAAAAATAACAACCACCTCTTCTACGAAAACCCCAAACTTCTTCAAAAACTGACAGGAGAGTGGTATGCTCATTTTTATGCCAGTGCTGAGAGTAGAGGAGTATATGCTATCAAGACCACTATTCAGTCTGATGGTGTTATAGTCGATGAAAACAATAACCGTGGTAGACTTTTTTTGGGTAAAAAACAGTCGATGATTATTAAAGAGTCACACAATAGTGAAAATCTTGTATCTATCACTTTTGAAAATACTCAAGTAGCCTTTAATCTTTTCTATTTCTCCATGCTCTCCAAACAAAATCTCACTAACCAAGAGATGCTAAGTTTTGGATTTCTTTCAAAAAAAATGTTTACCCAAGAGGAGACAGAGAAGATACTTGGAAGAAAAGAGAGACAACAGCTCAAAATAGATTTTGAGTTTACTCAACGCATTAGTGAAGCTGTGCAGGTGCTGAGAGAATGAGTTAAAACTTACTCTCAATATAAAGCTCATTAATCCTCCTCTCCAACTCAATATTTTCTCGAAGCATTACCTCATCTATGTTCCCTAGAGCTTTTTTGACTTTGTTTTCATCTAGCTCTTTTCTTGAAAAGATTCCAAAAGTTGCCATATCATAATCAGTTCCAAACTGCTTATCAATCATTGTAACTTTAAAAATATTTTTATAAATATTCTTTTTATTAATGCTAATAATAGATAAATTAGATGAACCTAGACTATTTAAATTTATA
>JAHZJZ010000274.1 GCA_022600655.1 Campylobacterota bacterium
ACGGGAACACAACCAATCAATTTGAAAAGTTTTCAAAACATATATTATCACTACATGACCATCTTGCACATGTCAAAGGTATTGTTGCGATGTCAAATTCACAAAACAGTCTAAAAATAAAAGGAAGTCAAGATATATCAGATGAGATTTCAGATGAATTTGTAACAACTGTTGAGCACTGGGCAAACAAATATAAAGTACAACTCGAAAAAGTAAAAGATAAACCAACCTACTATATTCTCGGTCAATAATTGATGACAGTTTAATGCCTTTAAGTACATTAAATCAAGAGCAGCTCAGTGCTGCCACTGCACCTATGGGCAATAAGCTTATTATTGCCTCAGCAGGTACAGGAAAAACCTCAACCATTGTTGGGCGTATCGCTCATCTACTTCAAAATGGTGTGGAGCCTTCAAAAATTCTTCTTTTAACCTTTACCAACAAAGCTGCTGGTGAGATGCTTGAACGCGTTGGTCGCTACTTTCCTTCAAGTGTTGTTGGACAGATTGAGTCAGGTACTTTTCATGCTGTCTCTTACCGATGGTTAAAAGCGATGAACAAAAATGTCACACTAAAACAACCTGGAGAGCTTAAAACACTCTTTCGTAGTATCTATGAAAAGCGTCATTTTAAACGACTTAACCATGATACAGAAGCTTTCTCTTCAACCTATCTGTATGAGCAGTATAATCTTTATCAAAATGCTTCACTAGATGGTTTTGATGTCTGGTTTTTAGAAAAATACCCTGAGCATAAAATTCTAATAGATATCTATATGAATATTATCGATGAGTATGAAGTAACCAAAGACAAGTTTGGCTTCGTCTCTTTTAACGACCTGCTTCTTAAAATGCGTCAAACACTGCTAGAGACAGATAAAGAGATGAATGAAGTACTCGTCGATGAGTACCAAGATACTAATACCCTACAGAGTGCCTTAATCGATGCCATTAAAACCAAATCACTCTTTTGTGTTGGCGATTATGACCAAAGCATTTATGCCTTTAATGGAGCCAATATTCAAAATATTGCTACCTTTGGAAATCGCTATGCAGGGGCAAGTATATTCACACTAAGTAAGAACTATCGCTCAACTGCACCCATACTCTCACTAGCTAACAGAGTTATTGAACGTAATGAACGTATCTATCCTAAAAAGTTAGAGGTGACCCAACACAAAAAAAACTATCCTCCTAGACTTATGGTATACAACGAACTCTTTGACCAGTACCAAGCTATATCTAGAAATATTAAAAACTCATATACTCCTAGTAATGACATCGCTGTTATTTTTAGAAATAACGCATCAGCCGATGGTGTGGAAGCCTCTCTGCGAGAGCTTGGGATTACCTGTAAACGTAAAGGTGGAAACAGTTTTTTTGAAGCCAAAGAGGTCAAATTTTTACTCGATGTACTCTCTTTAATTGTCAACCATAAAGATATGATGGCATTTATTCATATTTTTGAGTATGGTAAAGGCATAGGAACAGCCCTAGCCAAAGAGATGTTTGAGTGTTTTATCCATTTTGGAGAGGGACATCTACTTACAGGTGTACTCTCACCTAGAGTCTACAACCTACCAAAACTTCACCCTACTAAAAATATGCAATTAGGACTCTTTGATGATGATACCCAAATAGGCTCTGTAAGCCGTTTTTCTCACTTAAGTTTAGATGAAAAAATCAAATCACACCCTATTTTAAAACACCCTAAACTAACAGAAGATGGACTCATATTTTTTAAAGCCTATTATGAATTTCTAAAATCAGTGAAGATGGTTAAAACCCCTCAAACCATGCTTATTAAACTTATTAACTCCCCACTCTACAGAGCCGTGGTAGAGATGCTCTCTAACCAAAGAGCCAAACTCAAAAGTGGAGAGATTGACAACGATAAAAAAGCGTTAGCCAAAGAACGTATAGAGAGAAAAGCCAGACTACTAAGTGACCTAGCTTCACACTACAAAGAGATAGGAAGATTTGTCAATGCCATGGTTCTAGGAGGAAATGAACTAAGTGAAGGAGACGGTATAAACCTACTCACTGTTCATGCTAGTAAAGGGTTAGAGTTCACCGAAGTTTATGTAACTGATCTAATGGATGGACGCTTCCCCAACACTAAACTTATGGGAAAAGGGGGAAGCCTAGATGAAGAACGACGACTCTTTTATGTCGCAGTCACTAGAGCCAAAGAGAGACTCTATCTCTCCTATGCCAAATCAGACAGGGTTAAAAAGTTAGATTTTAAACCATCTCCCTTTCTTTTTGAAGCTGGGCTTTTGAAAGTTAAGGCAGATTGATAAGAATTTTATTCTTATCAATTCAAGCCAACAATTTCCGAGCAAAACTAACAGCCTCAACATTGGGATTTTCACCCCCAACAATCCGAGCAATCTCATCAACCCTACCTTGCTTATCTAAAAGCACAGCCGAACTAAGCCCTTTACGCTTAGCAATCAAAATATGCTGATCAGCTTTAGAAGCCAAATGAGCCTGATGCGAAATTGCAAAAATCTGATAGACAGAAGAGAGCTTAGCTATCATATTGGCGATGGCTATCGACTCATCTCCACTTACATTGGCATCTATCTCATCCAAAATTAGAACACCACCATCTTTAACGCCTGAAAGAGCCACCACCATTAGTGCTAAACGAACACGATTAAACTCACCACCACTAAGCGTAGAAGCATTTGAGCCATTTAGACTTACCTCCAAACTATCTTGACCCAACTCATACAAAGTAACCGTGTTAAAAACAAAAGCCAAAGGAGGAAGCTTTAACTCATTTAGATAGTTGGCTAACTCTTTTTCTAACCTCTTTGCCTCTTTTTGTCGTGACTGGGTAATGCGTCCTGCTAATGTTATGAGTTCTCCAAACTCCATGGCTAAAAAAGACTCCAACATGCTCTTATCTTGCTCTATAGTTTGATACCCTGCTAACTCTTTACGTTTAGCTTCAGCATACTCAATAGCCTCTTCAATACTTCCATATCGATTTTTCAACGTCGATATTTTTTCAAGCCTATCAAGTACAGCCTCAATATCAACCTCTGCTAACTCTTCAGATAGAGACTCTATATCTTCAAAATCAGCCCTTAACTGATTCATCATCTCTATAAAACTACTATCATCTTTTTCTAACAGTCGATAGACTTCACTAACCGACTCCTCTATAGTAAAAATAGTGTTTGCATGTTCCAAAGCATCATTAACCTTATCGATTCGAGAGAGTTGGTGTTTGACCTTTAGTAGTGATTCATCTTCACTAACTTTAGGATTAATAGTCTCTATTTTCTCTATTTCAAAGGTCGTAAACTCAATCAATTCAGCCAGTTTAGATTCATCTTGCTTTATTTTATTGAGCTCATCTACCTTTGACTTATAAGTAGCATATCGTTTTTTATACTCTTTATACATCTTCTGAAAAGATTTATTATTGGCTATCAAAGCATTATCAATTAAAGCTATTAACTCATGACTCTCAAAGCCACTTTTATCACGTACAGAGAGGTACTGTACAAAGGGTTTAAAGAGTTGGTTGAGTGTTTTTTTAGAGATATTTTGTCCATCAAGATAATAACGTATCTTCTCTTTTTTTAAAGCCTTAAGCGTTATCTCTTCTTCCAACTCATAAGCTTCACTGATAAGTTTTTGAGGTTTGTCTATAGATACCTCACATAGTGATGCCTCTGTTGTAGCATAACCAAAAGTAGAAAGAATTGAGTTCATAAGAAGTGATTTCCCAGCTCCACTTGGTCCAGACAATACCACCAAACCTTTTGCCAACTCCAACTCAACTTCATCAAAAGAGATTAACTCTTTTAGGTAGACTCTATTAACCATTACTCATCACCCCACGATAACTTTTCACGAAGTACACTAAAATAGTTATGCTCTTTTTTATGCAACAGTTTTGCACTCATACTTGCCCCTTTAATGAAGAGTCTGTCGCTAGGCTTCAGACTATAGTTATCTTGCCCATCAATCATCACCACTAACTCATCAGGAGAGCTAAGATTAATCGTAAAATCATAGGGAACAACCAATGGACGCTGGGTCAAAGAGTGTGGAGCCACAGGTGTCATAATAAACACTTTTGATAGAGGGTAGACAATTGGTCCTCCTAGAGATAGATTATAGGCTGTAGAGCCTGTAGGCGTAGAGATAATCAAACCATCTCCCCGATAGGTATTGAACCAATCATCATCAATAGAAGCGTCTATCTTAATCATATGTGAAATAGTTGGTCTGGTAATAACCACATCATTAAAGGCATAAAAATCTTCTCGTTGACTACCACTTTGGATATACCCCTCAATCATCATACGATCATCAATTCGATAATCACCAATAAGCAATCTCTCAATCATCTCTTCAACACAATCGATAGGAATATCAGCTAAAAACCCTAAATTACCTGCATTAATCCCCAATACTGGCTTATCATATCCATAACTTCGTCGAACTAAAGATAGAAGTGTTCCATCACCACCAAGCGAAACTAGAAGGTCTACCTCTTCACACATTAGGGAAAACTCTACTCCAACAAGCCCAATCATCTCAGCTGATTCATCATCTAATAAAACT
>JAHZJZ010000275.1 GCA_022600655.1 Campylobacterota bacterium
AAATACGAATGCAACTGCATTGTGTCCATACCACCATTGTACTAACGCGTCATTTGTACCAGCATACATAGAAATTGAATGCATTACAGAACTTGGTGCACCATTAGCAAAAAGTGCTGTAGGAACTTCCATGTTGTTGAACAAGTATAACATAGCAACTGCTAAGAACGATGACATAAAGTACCAGATAGAGATATAAAGCGTTCTCTCTCTTCTCATACCAATCATTCCAAACATAGCTACACCCCAAAGTACCCACCATACTACAACAAGTAAATCAAGTGGCCACTCTAGTTCTGAATACTCTTTAGAAGTTGTAATACCCATAAGAAGTGTTACTACTGCTAACAGTATAGTAATGAAATAGAGAGCGAAATGTAGCTTAGCTACTGTCATTAAGAACTTTGACTCATTTAGAGACATTTTTAATACTCTCTGCCCAACATAGTACCATGTTGCGAAAATACCACTAAGTGTAAAACCAAAAGCTACGCCGTTAGTGTGTAATGGTCTCAACCTACTAAATGTACCGTATTCCCCTGCTAAGTTATTTAGCTCTGGAAACGCAAGTTGGAAAGCCAGGATTACACCTACTAGCATACCGATGATACCAAACAAGATTGTCGTAAAAGTAAACGCTTTTACTATCGAGTAATCATACTCAATTTGTGCATTGCTTTGCATCAATACCTCCTCTTAAAATTTTGATAGAATAGTGTGTATATAAGTAGTCTACTAGCCTATATATAGCAACTATCTAATCTTTATGGTATAAATAAAACCATTAATTTACACTTAAAATTATGATAAAGGAGTGTTATATGTCAATTGTTGTTTATTTTGTGTACAAGGTGGGTAGTTAGGAAGTAAAAGTTAACAGAATATGTTAAATTTTTTGGAGCGAAAAGGTGACTACTCTTTTGGCTCTCGTTTGGCCGCTTTTTCTTTCAATGCTTTAATCTTTTTTTCTTTTTTTACAGCATTTTCTAAATCTTCTTGGGTATCAAAAAGCAGACCATCCATCGCTTTTTTACTGTCATCAAACTGCCCTTTCTTCGCACCCCAGATAAAAATACCTAAAAGTGTAAAACTTACCAAAATACCTATAAAAAGCTCTAATATTAATACTGTATTCATTACTTTTCCTTAATTCTTATGGAGTTTCCTACAACGAGAAGAGAACTTAAACTCATTGATAATGCTGCAACCAGTGGAATAACATATCCTGCCATAGCTACTGGTATAGTTATAACATTATATATTAAAGAGATTGCTAAATTTTGCTTAATGAACTTATAGGTTCTTCTTGATATTTTGAAGCTATCAGTAACACCTTGAAGAGAGTTGTTTAAGATTACAACATCACTCATAGCTAATGCTACATCTGCCCCTGAACCCATCGATATGGATACATCTGCTTTAGAGAGTGCCAAGGCATCATTAATACCATCTCCCACCATCACTACTTTTTTATCTTCCTCTTTTAACATTTCAATATATTCTGCTTTATCAAGAGGGGACATCGCTGATTTATAGTTTTCAATACCCACACTTTCAGCCACTCTTTGAGCTACTTTTTCATTATCTCCCGTTGCCATGACCACATTGACATCAATACTTTTAAAGTACTCTATCATCTCTTTTGCATTGGCTTTTAAGCCATCTTCTAACTCAAATGAGACGATTAACTCATTATCTATGGCAAAATGGTAAACCGTATACTCACTTAACGTAACATCTTCGATACCATTAGATGTTAAAAGTTCTGCATTTCCACCTAAAAGTTTTTTATCATAATACTTCGCCTCTATACCTTTAGCATGAATTTGTGTAATGGACTCTAACTCAACGGATTCAATATCAGCAAACTCTTCATTTAAATACTTTTTAAGAGCTTTACTGACAGGATGCGTTGAACTATCAACTAAACTATACAGTAGAGGCAATTTGTCAGCTTCTATCTCACCGATACAACTTCTAACCGTTAATTTACCATCAGTGACCGTACCTGTTTTGTCCAATACAACTGTTGAAGCTTTAGCAAAAGTCTCGATAAACTTTGCCTCTTTGAAAAGCAGACCCTTATTGGCAGCCCAAGAGAGACCAATCAGTGAAGCGATAGGTGTAGCCAAAGCCAAAGCACAAGGACAAGCAATAACAATGACAGAAATCATCACAATCAGTGCATTTTCAAAATCATTGTTATACTGATACCATCCTAAAAAAGTTAAGAGTGCAAGAGTTAAAATAACCAATGAAAAGTATTTAGAAATTTCATTAGCACTCTGCTCTATGGCTGGTTTTGAATTTAAAGCATCTTCTAAAAGTGTCACCATACTATTGAGTGTAGAGTTTGCATAGTTTTTAGTGGCTTCATATCGCATTACAATACCAGCATTAATCGTACCACTATAAATCATATCACCTTTTGACTTCTCAATAGGTAGAGACTCTCCACTCATACTACTCTCATCATAAGTAGCTTCATTAACGATAGAGATACCATCAACACTTGCTTTCTCACCTGTTTTAACCTCAATAGTATCACCCACAAGTATCTTATCTAAAGGTACAACTTTTTTAACACCTTCTTTTACCACGGTTGCCTCTAGTGGAACTTGAGATTTAATCTTATCCATGGTATCAACAGCTGACTTTTTACCAATAACCTCTAAATATTTTCCGACCAAAACAAAAGTAATAATCATCGCCACAGAATCAAAATAACTATGCCCACTTCCTCCGAAGAGAACATAGAGGGAGTATATGTAGGTTAGTGTTGCCCCTGAACTTACCAATAAATCCATATTGACAATTTTATTTTTTAGACCAAAGTAAGCTCCACGAAAGAAAATCCAACCACTGTAGAAAAGTACAGGTGTAGAAAAAATGAATTCAGCAACATGCACCAAATGAAGATTTTCTGCTTTCATACCCGTAAAAAAACCTGCATACTTAGCAACACCTATCATCATAATATTCATACTTGCAAAAATAGCCACACCCATTCTAATGAAGTAGTCACGTTTTTTATTCGTTGCTTTAATATCCTCTTCACTTCTGTCATAAGGATATGCGTTGTAACCAATACTACGTATTTTATCAATTATTTCAGAGAGTTTAATGCTCTCTTCATCCCAAGTAATTTTGGCTTTATTATTGGTAAAATTGATATTGGCTTCAAGTACACCATCAGTATCGTCGAGTATTTTTTCATTGAGCCAAACACAAGCAGCACAGTGAATACCCTCAATAACCAAATCTACTTGAGAAAAGCCCTCTCTTGTCTTTTTAATATAACGCTGTTTAAAACTCTCCATATCAAAGCTACTACTATCTTGCTTTGCTGAAGTTAGAGGTGGAGCGATAGTATCATTTCCCATCTTATCATAAAAGCTATCTAAACCTTCATCGGAAAGCAGATGATAAACACCTTGACATCCATTACAACAGAAATTTAAATTAGGGTTTTCGGCTTCTTTTATCATCACAGATTCATCAAACTCTAATTGACAATGGGTA
>JAHZJZ010000276.1 GCA_022600655.1 Campylobacterota bacterium
AAATATAAGGCTGAAAATGAAACTGTCAAAACTCTTGATTATAATAAAACAATTTATGTTAATGCTGAAATAGGGGATGATACAAGTGGTCAAGGAACACAGGAATTTCCATTTCAAACACTTTCTTGTGCCATATCACAACATCAAGATGAAGGAACTATTGCTTTACTTGGTGAATCTTATAAATATTATGAGCTAAATGACAGTGGGATAAAAGATATTCCTTATGGTGTTAGTCTTATTTCTGATGCTAATCAAAGTGATGATCGTCAAAAAATGTATTTAGGAAGAATTGTTCTTCATGGAAACAACACTTTAAGGTCATTAAATATAGACGCAGATATTATGGTCGAGGAAGGTCATAATAAGATAGAATCTTGTTTCATTGAATATTCAACAATCCAAACTATAAATCAATCTCAATTAGAAATACGAAATACAACCATAGAAAGTTCTGGAGGAACAATACTTCACGCTTTAAATCAATCAACGTTAACATTAATAAATACAACAGTTACAAATAATCTAATATATGTACCAAGCTCTGCCATTGCTATAAAAATTGCCAATGATGCATTTTTAAAATTACAAGAAAGTAATATTAATAACAATTATATAGGTATTATGATTAAAGATAATGGATTAATAGAAAGTAGTTTACCTAAAACAACTATATCAAATAATGTAAAGTGTGATTTACTACACACTGGTAAAAAAGAGATTTCATTAAATCATATTCAATGGGATCATAGTATGGGAGATTTGACAGTAAGTGATATTTGTCAAAATGGAAATGATATAATTGGTATCAATGGAGCTAGTATCTCTTATGATGGGAAAGTACCAAGTTTGGATACCCCCTCATTTGAAACTGAAAATGAAAATTTTATTTTTAGACCCAAGTTTGGAGAAACAGTCACGCGCTCACCAACTTTTGAATTTACCAATAATGGAAATAAATACATAAAAATTGCTGTTTGGGATACATATCCTATTATTATCAATAATATTATACAAAACCCAGATTATATTGTTTGGTCATGGAATAATACTTCTGCAAATGATGAATTAGGACATTTATATTTTTACGAAGGAATTTATAACGAAAGTATTATAGAACAATATACCTTTGAATATGGTCCAGATAATATTTATAGTTTTGATTATATTAGCTTTAAAGCTGGAATTTATTATATTGTTGTTTGGGAATGGGATGATCAAGGTATTGAAGTAATCTCCTCTAGTAATATATCTTATTTTTATGTATCGGGAGAATGAAGGTACGGTGAATCAAGTTTAATAATAAGTTCATAGAATATATTAAAATTACAAAGCGAGGATAAGCGAACTTTTCAGTGTTTTGCCTATCTCATAAACTGTACTTTTCAAGACACCTACAACAAAGCCTCTCAACCCTTAACCGAAGAACCATCATCCCTAAAATCAAAAAATCGGTTATAGCGTGAGTGTTTAATCGGACACCAAAACTGTTCTGTTCGTGCTGCAATTTCTCGTACATAGCCAATGACTCCATTAAAGTATTCGCAGTAGAGACAGTTTATTTTTTCAACTTTATCTAAATAGAAGAGATTGTATCGGTCTAGTACCACATAGTCTGAACGCTTCACTTTAGGGATTTTATAGATAGGAAAACAGATGTCCCCAAAACCAAGTATATTTAATATTAGTTACATACCTTTTTTTATGAGGGTTTACCTCAAACCGTAAGCATATACGCAGGATTCAGACTTTTAGTTATCGTCTCATGAACTCTCTTTATCATTATCTCATCAATCTCACCTATCTTCTCAACAAACCTCTCGTTGGCAAAATTTTTAATCTGAAAGCAGTCAATAGCCGATACCTTAGACAATCCATTCTCTGAACTATCTACAATCTGAACCATCCAAGGGTAGTAAGCGTAGTTTGCTTTCCAATCGGTTATAGGAACAATGGTCTTAAGAGGAAGTCTGCCTATCTCATCATGACTCACCACAACAGCAGGTCGAATCTTGCTAATCTCACTACCAACTTTTGGAAAAAACTTTATAAGCCAAATCTCCCTCTGTCTAATATTCATAAACATCACCACCATCACTACCAAACTCTTTTGTCAAACTTATATACTCTTTGTCCTCTAGTGCCATAGATACACCCTTTTGCCACCTCTCCAACTCTTTCTGTTTTAGATAATTGGCAATCGCCTCATTATATATAGAGGAGAGAGAGACTTGAAGCTCATCTTTGAGTGCTATGACTTGTTCTTTTAGCTCGGTTGGTATGTTAAAAGTTACTTTCTCTATGGAGCCACTATGTCTGTTTACCATATCTTTATCCTTACTTTTTTACCATATTTTAGCATGGTCTAATATGAATGTCAATAATATTAACCCCTCAAGTAGGGCAAAACTTCATCTAAAGTTATCTTGGATTAACTTATTGTTTTGAAAAAGAGATGATTTTTTAGTAGAGTTAGCTGTTGCTAGTAATACAAAATTTATTATTACAGATAATAAAAAAGACCTAGAGTCAGGTGAGCTTCATTTCGATTTTGAAGTTTTAAACCCACAAGAATTTTTGGAAAGGTATAAGAGATGAGTACATTAACACTAAGAATCCCTGATAGTAAATATGAGCGACTGAAAAGTTATGCTAAAAGTAAAGAGATTTCTCTCAATAAACTTTTTGATGAGTTTGCAACCATTGCCTTGACTCAATTTGATGCTAAGACACGATTTGACTTGATGGTTGCAAAGGGAGAGAGAAGTAGAGGGTTAGAGTTATTAAATAAGTTAGATGAGAAAAAACAGAGCAAAGGTACTTGATAAACCAATCACCCTATAGAGTATTTAAATATCTTTAGGATTGATGTTATCAACATCCTCAAAATCAGAACGCCTCTTCTCTATCTCTTCCCTATATTTAGTATAATCCCCAAAATCAAAAAATCGGTTATAGCGTGAGTGGGTGTCTTTAAGAGGGCGAGAGTGTTTAATTGGACACCAAAACTGTTCTGTTCGTGCTGCTATTTCGCGTACATAACCGATTACTCCATTAAAGTATTCGCAGTAGAGACAGTTGATTTTTTCAACTTTATCTAAATAGAAGAGGTTGTATCGGTCTAACACTACATAATCAGAGCGTTTGACTTTAGGAATTTTATAGATAGGAAAACAGATAGCTTGATAGATGGTCACGAATATATCAGCAATTAGTGCAGGGATAATCATCATCCATATAAAAGGGATGGTAATAATGGTCAAGATGGGAAGTTCAGAGAGGTACTTTATGGAGCTTACCATCTTGGCTCGTCCCTCTTCAATTACCTCTTGTTCAAAGCGTACTTTTCTGTTTTTAATATGATAAAAAAACTCTTTCTCTTTGGCTTTTAGCTCATCCATCAACACATCTTCAAGCTCGTGTATCTGTCCAATTAACTCATCTACTCTACTCATAATTTTTTACCTTTTCAAGAATTTGTTGACTGTTTTTTAAGCGTATATTTTTTCGTTCTACCTCTATAATACCAGCTTTTTTAAGCTCTTGTATATGACGGTTAAGCACTTTTCTAACCGTACCAATCAATGAAGCAATCTCCTCATGAGGCAGGTCATGGATGAGTTTTAGTTTACTAGGGTGTTCAGGGTCGATGTTTTTGACAATCAGTTTAAGTAGTCGCTGAGAGGTGTTATAAAAAGAGAGGTCAACTGCCAACTCTTCAAGTTCACGCATCTGTTTGGCGATGTAGGGGAAAAGGAGTTTATTGAAACTGCTGTTACTATAGACCCATGAACGCACCACTTTCATAGGAAAGAGCATCACTTGGGTGGTATCATCTAGGGCTGTTAAGATATTATCGTGCAGTTCCCCATCAAGCAGGGAGACCACATCATACATATCCCCTGTAGTCAAGATTTTTAGGGTCTGCTCTTTGCCACTCTCAAACTCTATCTGTGAGACTTTTATACGCCCTTTAAAGACCACAAAAAACTGCTCTAATAGCTCATCAGGAGTGAAAATCATCTCTCCTTTATAGAAGTCCATAACTTTTCCATGCTGTTCGATATCTTGTTCTAATGTTGAGGGTATATTGGCTGGTAGTATCTCTTTCATAATGCTTTTTTTTAATCTATTATACCAAAATATCATACTTTTTGTTATAATATGAATACCTGCCAACCATAAAGGAGGTCACCATATGGACAAAAAAGAGCTACTAAAAATTGCAAACGATGCCATTAAAAGTCGCTTCAGTGGAAGTGATATCAATCGTTCAAAACTACTACAAGAAAACCCTGAACTTCAAAAAGATGGTGCTGTCTTTGTTACACTTAGACAAAAAGGTAATCTGCGAGGCTGTATCGGCTCATTGGTTGCTCACCAACCTCTGTTGGATGATTTAATTTACAATGCCAAAGCTGCTGCATTTAAAGACCCTCGTTTTCAACCTCTGGGTGAAGAGGAGTTTAAAACAACAGACATAGAGATTTCACTGCTCTCTACTCCTACAGAGCTGGAGTATAAAGATAGAGAGGATTTAAAAAAGAAAATCCGTCCTAACATTGACGGTGTGGTATTAAAACTAGGTGCTAACCGAGCCACTTTTCTGCCTCAAGTATGGGAGGAGATACCTGAGTTTGACCTCTTCTTTGCTCACCTATGTCAAAAAGCAGGACTAAGAGCTGCTGGGTGTCTGGAGAGCCATCCGACCATACTGACCTATCAGGTTGAAAAGATAGAGTGATGAGTAAGTTTTATAAACCCTATAGCGAAGATAGAATGGTTTGTACACTCTGTCAACACTATTGTAAAATTAAAACAGGTAAAACAGGCATCTGTGGGGTTAACAAAAATGTCGGTGATAAAATGGAGTGTCTGGTCTATGGTCACCCCTCTGCATTGGCGATTGACCCCATCGAGAAAAAGCCTCTCTATCACTTCTTACCTAATACAAAGTCATTTTCAATTGGAACGGTGGGATGCAATTTTCACTGTCCATTTTGTCAAAACTGGTCTATCTCTCAAACCTCTAAAATAGATGAGACCAACTACTACTCACCAGAGCAAATTGTAGCGTTAGCTAGAGATAATAGCTGTGCCTCAATTGCTTATACCTACAATGAACCTACTATTTTTTACCCCTATGCACGAGATATTGCCTTAGATGCACAAAAGTATGGAATCAAAAATGTTTTTGTCACCGATGGCTATGAGTCAACTGAGGTGATAGAGGATATGGTAGGAGTTATCGATGCCGTTAATATAGATTTGAAATCGTTTAATGAGCATTATTATAAAAAAGAGTTAGGTGGAGATTTACATAAAGTACTAAAAAACCTTAAACTTTTTGTGGAAAAAGGGATTTGGGTAGAGATTACTACACTGATTGTCCCCTCTAAAAATGATAGCGATGAGGAGTTACGACAGATAGCCAGTTTTATTGCTAAAGAGTTGGGTGTGCATATTCCTTGGCATATTTCAGCTTTTTATCCTGATTATAAAGAGCAGAGACTACCTAGAACTTCGCAAGAGAGCCTAAATCGAGCTTATACTATAGGTAAAGAGGCAGGACTTAATTATATCTATATGGGTAATGCAGGAGTTGAAAACCCAACAGTTTGTCCAGAATGCAGTAAGGTGCTAATAGAGCGACAATATTTTGGTGTTCAATGCAATGAACTGCTAGATGGATGTTGTCCATCGTGTGGTTATAAATTAGAAGGGATTTTTAAGTAGCATGGGCATTCCTGCCCATGAAAGATATTCAATATTAGTTCATCGTGGGCAGGAATGCCCCACGCTACAAAAAGGAGTAGAACAATGAGCAGTCGAGTGATGAGTGTAGCTGGAACTTTTTATCCAAACAGCTGCCAAGAGATAAAAAAATATATTACAAAATTTGATGCGATGCAAAAAACAGAAGTTAAACCGAAGTTTGAACCTAAAGCGATTATCTCACCCCATGCAGGGTATGTCTATAGTGGGTTTACAGCCAACTGTGCTTATAAGTTAATCGATAAAAGTAAATTTAAACGAGTGGTAGTTGTGGGTCCAAGCCACCGTATCTATATGAAGGGGGCAAGTATCGCTCTTTATGATAAGTATGATACACCGTGTGGAGCAGTGCCTATAGATATAGAGTACAGTAAAAAACTTATGCAGAAGTATGATGTGCTTGGTTTTGCTAATGATATGCACAAAGAACACTCAACAGAGACGCAGATACCTTTTATAAAGCACTATTTTCCTGAAACTAAAATAGTAGAAATTGTTTATGGAGATATAGACTATAAAGAGTTGGCACTAGTAGTGAAAGAGGTATTAGATGAACCTGAAACACTATTGGTTATTAGTACTGATTTGAGTCACTTTCATACACTTAAAGAAGCAAACAAAGTAGATGGTCTCTGTATAGAAGGGATAAAAAAACTTGATATGAGACTATTAAACAGTGGATGTGAAGCGTGTGGACTGCTTGGGGTTAAAGCACTTATCTCTGTAGCCAAAGAGAGTCAAGTGATTGACTATCGTACCAGCTATGATGCAAGTGGAGATGATAAACGGGTGGTTGGGTATTTGTCGGTTTTGGTGAGATAACTTAGAGTAAGCTACCCACATGAATAATTAAAACAATCGATGAACTGATAAACCCAACATAAGGCAACCAAAGAGGCACATTAAACCCACTATGTCTTCCCTCACGCTTCTTAATGGTAATGAGTGCAATATTAATCAGTGCAAAAAGCACTAAAATAATGGTACTGGTCGATTTAGCCAATATAACCAAGTCAAACCCCAGTGCCAGTAGTAGCACAATGACCATAACAAAGAGTGTGGCGTAGATAGGGGTTTGCGTAGTTTTATTGACTTCAGAGAAGATTTTGAGCCTGTTCTTTTTGGAGATACCATAAAGCACACGCGAAGCCATAATAATCTGTACCAAGGCTCCATTGAGTCCAGCCAAAATTCCAATTGACCAGATAGCAAGGTAGCCTAAGTGACTGTGTTGTTTGGCTATTTGAGCCAGTGGTGCGTGAGCATCAGCAAAGGTTTTCATATCCATGCTATAGATAGCAACAACAGCAACCAGTAGATAGATAACAAAAGTAACAGCAATACTCACCATAATAGCTATGGGTAGGGTTCGTTTGACATCTTTGACCTCTTGGGCGATATTGACCATATCTTCAAAGCCTATAAAGGCATAAAATATAAGGAAAATTCCTACAAAGATACCTTGCCATACCTCTAAGTTCATCGGTGGGATAAGCTCTTGATAGTTGTTTTGAAGCATGGTAAAACTATCACTGGCGATATAGATAATAAAGAGTAGTCCACCCACCTCTATAATGGTAATAATAGTCGAGAACCAAACCGACTCTTTAATGCCCCAGATGGCAATAGCTCCCATAAAAAGAACCAAGCCTACAATATAAACAAGGTTAGAGATAGGTAATAACTCTACTAAAAATCGTGCCATCGCTACGGTAAGCGTGGCTGTAGAGACCACCCCTGTAAAGATAACCAACCATCCTACTATTTGAGCTAAATTTTCACTGCTAAATGCCTCTTTAACATAGTGAGCCTCTCCAGCACTAACAGGGTAACGAGAAGAGAGTTCAGCGTAAGATAGTGCAGAGAAAAGAGCAATAAGTGTGGCTAAAAAGAGTGCAACTGGGGTAAAGAGACCAGCAGCACCTACTACCTCACCCAAAAGAGCATAGAAACCACCACCTACAATGGTTCCTACACCGTAGAAGATTAAAAATGGCAGGGATATGACCCGTTTGAGTTCTGTTTCTGTTTCCATGTTAAATTATAGCATAAAGCGTTGTGCTTTTATAGCATTTTAACCAAACTATTGTTAGTATATATGAAACTTTAAAGGGCTATAAAATGAGATATTTAATCTTAGTTTTTGTAACACTGTTTTTTCTAGGTTGTTCTGGAAAGATTGATGCTATAACCCCCAATGAGCAGAATAGTTCAGTAGCTGTAAGTGACTCTTTTGAAGATGAGTTTGAGAGTGAGTTTGAAGAGGAAAAGCATGAGGTTTCTGACCCTTTAGTGGGTTATAACCGAGCCATGACAGCTTTTAATGATAGAGTCTACCGATATGCTCTCAACCCTGCAGCAAAGGGGTATGCCTTTATGGTTCCACAACCAGCAAGAGTAGGTGTCTCTAATTTTTTTAGTAATTTGAAGTTTCCTATTCACTTTACCAATAACCTTCTACAGCTCAAATTTGATAATAGTATGCATGAGTTGGCACGGTTTATGATTAACTCAACTGTTGGGGTGTTAGGATTTATAGATGTGGCAGAGTATGCTGGGATTGAGCCTCATGAGGAAGACTTTGGTCAAACGTTGGGGCATTATGGGGTAGGTTCTGGTTTTCATTTGGTACTGCCATTTCTTGGCTCATCAAATTTAAGAGATACGATTGGATTAGGGGTAGATATGTACGCTTCCCCTGTGGATTATATGCATCAACC
>JAHZJZ010000277.1 GCA_022600655.1 Campylobacterota bacterium
GAAATTATTAGACTGGGTAAGTTAGCATCAGAGTTGACATTGGGAGTGGATTTAAAAAGAATTACTAGTGACTATGAGAACCAAGAAAAGACGATAAAGGAAATATTAACAAAAGATAAATCTATTTTAAAAAAAAGATTTAAGGAGTACTTAGAAGGTATTATTGATGTTAAGATAGTAGTGTTTCTAGATGATATTGATAGGTGTTCACCATTTTTTGCAATAAAAATTTTAGAAGAGTTAAAGTCCTATTTTAAAATAGTTGAAAATCTTATTTTTGTAATAGCCTATGATAGAGAACAGTTAGAGAGTATTATTCGTAAGAAGTTTGGTTCAGATATGGATACTAATGGATATTTAATTAAATTTTTTGATACTAACTATCTTTTTTCAAATACTAATAAAAAGGATTTCTTAGATAGAACCAAAGATTACTGTATTCAATATTTAGATATGGAAGATAATGATATAGTGGATTTGATTTTTAAAACAATTCACTCTTATACTATTCAGCTTGAACTTAATACATTACGAACTTTGCAGCAAGCAATTTATAGGTTAGTATTTGGATTAAAGAGGGTTCTTCATAAGAATCCAGATATACAGATAAATAAAGAAATGAGTCATACATTAGTTGTTCTAATGTTTCTTAGAGAAAAAAATTGGAAGCTTTATGCAGACCTATATAAAAACAGAATAGATGGGCTAGATGTATGCTTTGAGATTGCAGGAGATAAAAATTTTCAAGGTATTGTAGAAGATATTTATGTTTTTAGATATTTACTTCTTTGTAGTTTACAAAGTGATCAAGATAATTTTGTTGAGTTGGTAGAAAACAATATAAATAGGTGTACTGTGTATGAAAGTACAATGGACTTTAATGGTCTGCATTATGTAAAAGGTTCTTTTTCTATTGTACTTAAAGATTTTTTAGAAAAACGAGTCAATTATGGTATACCAAATCGAATAGTCAAGCAGTGCTTAGATATTTTAGAGTATGATTAAGTAGGAGAAGTTGAAATGAAAAATCTTGAAAACGAATTTAGAAAATTGCTTGTAGATTGGGAAAAAGTAAATTTAATTAATTTTGATCGTAATAACTTTAATATTAAGAAAATGTATAAGATTTTAAATAATGTGAAATATTTTCAACGGCAAGACTATAGAAATAAAGAGTTAAAAGATACCAGTGAAGCGATGAATAGATTAAATGAGTTTTTAACGTCTACAATGGGATGGATTCACTGTAATCCTTCTAATCATGAAATTGTTCAATTATCAGATGAAGCTTTTGTATTTCCAGAAAAGAAAAGAGATGATATCAAAATTTTAAATACAAAAATAGGGATGAAAACATTTTTAGAATCTTTAATAACTGAAGGTAGAGAGGGAGAGGTTGTTAGTGTTATTGGAAGAAAAGGAGAAGGAAAAACATATACTCAAAATTATTTATTAAACCACTACACAAGCTTTTTTACAAAAAGTGGATATACATGGTTTAGAGTAGATTTAACAAAGGTTCTTCGTTACCAAAGAGTCTATGGTACTTGGATGAGCATAGAGAAGTATTTATATGCACAGATTACTTATGTTTACTTTCGCTACTCAAAACAAATGCGTAATAGTTTAGGTGTTGATAGTGTTCTAGAATATATAACTCTTAATGAAATAAAAACAAAAATAGAACAAAGAGTAAAAAATGAAAATATTGATAGTGACTTAAATTATATACGAGAGGTTTGTATTAAACAATACAAGGGAAAAGATGGATTAAATAAACCGTTTAATAGTCCAATAGTCAAAGAGATAGCTCAAAGTATTATACAACTATTAAAAGAAAAGGGGTATGGATATTTTCTCTTTATTGACGGTTTAGATAATGTGGACTATATATATGATGAAAACATTAATCGTTGGATTAGTCAAGTATACAATGGAGAAATTTCTAAAGAATTACAACCTGCTCGGTATATTTTAACTTGTAGACAGGAAACAGTAATTTACATAGAAAGTTATTTAAGAAATAAGCAACATGGGAAGTGGGGGAATGCAAAAGGTGAAGAGTTTACCATAGAGGCACTATCACATAAAGATATTCTTAATAAGTTTTTACCTTCTATCTTAAAAAAAGAATTAGATACAGAGTTTCCCGCTATTGTAAAAAAGATGAAAAAATCGAAAATAGATAAAGTCTTATTGGAAAATACAAGTGAAAATATTTTAAAAGATTTTTATCGTTTTGGAATGAACTTTGATAAATATTTGGCAATAGCTATTACAGAGAGGCATAGAGAAACTTTTTCTATAGAATCAAAAGAGATATTGGATGTTATTTATAATGGAAGTTTACGAGATATTTTATATGATATTAAATATGCTTATATGTATATTCACTATTATTTACAGGGAGAGAGTGAACGTCGACGAACTTCTATGTCTTCAGTGACTGAGTATTTGGATAGTAACCGAAAAAGAAGAAGCTATATTGTTCTGTCTTCTCTACCAAGAAATGGAAATATTTACTATAATGATATTAATGTATTTGAACCACCCTATATGTTGTTGCATTCGCTTAACTTATTTAGTTTGGTAGACCTAAGGAAAGATATGGTATATGAAGCAAAAGATATGCTTCTTTCTGTAATTATTTTAAATTTTTTAAATGAGAAAGGTACAAAGTTTAGTGATGAGATTTTAGATTACTGTAAGTTAGAGGGCTTTACTAATAAGGAGGTTATTAAAAATATTGAGTTGAAACTTTTAGAACATGGGTTAACCCAAATAAAACTGGAGGGAGCAGAGGAGGAGAATTATCAAAGGTTGCCAAGAGAGATTACACCTAGAGGACAGTATTCCTTAACAGCAATAGAAGATATGAATATAATACACTCCTTTTCATATCTTATGTATTTTCCACAAAAATTTATTGGAGAGGGCATTGTTAAAGCACATAAAAATGATTTGAGTGATTACTCTTCAGCTCAAGTAGTTAATGTCTTATCAGTATTAAAGCTTTTACAGATATATCAGAGAACAACGCAAAGTAAAGTTTTTGATATTTTTAATGAAAATATTAAAGTACAGTTGATTAATTTTATCGAATCAATGCGTGATAGTGAAGTAGAGGAAACTATAAAAACGTTTCAGGACTTTATGAATAGTTATGGAGATATCAGTGTAATGGCTTGTATATATACGGAAGATGAACTGTTTGAAATGTATGAAAATGGTAAAATGAATAGAGCTGAGTTTAAACGCCAACTAAAAGAGTGTGGTTATTTATAAAGAGAAACTTTGGTACTATAAAGGGATGTTCCAGAAGTATAAGACATTTTTTAATAACTCTAACTCAACTTTCGCGGGAGTGTAATAAATTCTGTGTCACCTCATAACTGAGTACCCAATTATACTCCCTCAAACTAAAACTTTAAAACACCCTGCAGTCTCTCCTTAAAATGAATATTGAGCTGAGAGATTGTAAGACTCCAGTTATGAATAGGCATAGACCATTTTTTCTCAGCATTAAGTATTTCAGCATAAAGTAGTTTGAGTAAGCTCTTATCATTAGGAAAAGCACCTTTAGTTTTTGTAAGGGTTCTGAACTGTCTATGTACTGATTCAATAATATTGGTGGTATAGATAATACGCCGAATATCCTGAGGGTATTTAAAGTAGTTAGAGAGATGCTCCCATTTACTGTACCAAGAGTCAAAAATAATAGGATACTTTTTACCCCATTTTGATTGAAGTTTATCCAAAGCAGCCTCAGCCTCTTCTTTTGTGGAGGCTTGGTAGACATTTTTCAGCTCTTTAGCAAATATCTTTTGGTCACTAGAGACCACATACTTAAGAGAGTTTCGTATCTGATGGACAATACAGAGCTGAATCTCTGTTTGTGGAAATATAGAGTTAATTGCTTCAGGGAAGCCTGTTAGTCCATCAATTGAAGCAATCAGTATATCTTCAACCCCACGGTTCTGTAGGTCTGTAAGTACCTGTAGCCAGAACCTTGCTCCTTCACTTTCACCTAGATAGAGTCCTAATATCTCTTTTTTACCCTCTAAGTTAACCCCTAAGACCGTATAAAAAGCTTTGGAGACATAGGTACCATCTTCTCTTACTTTAAAGTGTATCGCATCCAAATAGATAAAAGGATAAATAGGCTCTAAAGGTCTTCGCTTCCACTCTTCTAACATCGGTAACAGTTTATCTGTTACAGCTGTTACAGCGGGTTTGGAAAAACCTACACCGTATATCTCTTCAATATGGTCAATTATTTGAGATTGGCTATTGCCTAGACTAAAAAGTGAGAGCATCTTTTTTTCTATCTGATCACTCATATGGGTTTGATGCTTCTTAACCACTTGAGGTTCAAATGTTCCATTTCTATCTCTTGGTGTCTTTAACTCAAACTCTCCATGTTCTGTTCTCATAGTTTTCTGACTATAACCATTTTTTCGATTCTTTTCTAAATCCTCTGCTAAATGACTATCAATTTCTGCTTGGAGTGTCATCTCTGTTAACTGTTTCAACAAGTCGTTTAACACGCCTCCTTTAGCTGTTACACTTTGTCCTCTTTTTACTTGCTCGGCAAACTCTTCTAGGTCTATCTCTATTTTTGGCATCTGTTTTCCTTCTGTATCATATTTTATCTAATTGACACAGAATTTTTTTCAGTCCCTATCCTGACCCCTTATAGGGGAAAGGCAGTGTATCCCCTTCAAGGGGTTTTCAAAACCTGCCCTTTCAGGGTAGGATTTTTACTCATTACCAACATATAGACAAAGTGCAGTACTACCATATCTACTGGAACCCCATCTTTTTTACTGAAGTTACTACTTTTCAAAATAGTTTTCATGTTCAATAATTTCATGGTTTGGTATATTGGATTTTTTAATTTATCATTAATGATGTTGAGTA
>JAHZJZ010000278.1 GCA_022600655.1 Campylobacterota bacterium
GATAACAAAGTAGTCACAAAACTGCAACAGTTTGATTACAGTAGCTGTTACCTTTTTGTTATGAGTTTAGATTACTATTTTGACAAAAATGTAGGAGTAAAGATGATAAATGTACAAGAGTCTGTTCTCTATAAATATCCAAAGGTACAGACGGTTCCCAAACCTCTAATATCACCAATTTTTTCTGCTATTAAGAGAGTGATTCATCAAAATGATATTAATACTTTTCTAAAAGAGCAAGAACATGCAGGACCATTTAGCTTTGTTGAGTCTGTTTTAGATCATTTTCATTTTTCATATAAGTTCTCTTCTAATCAAATAGAGAATATCCCTTCTTCAGGTCGTGTGGTGATTATTGCTAACCATCCATTAGGGGCTTTGGATGCACTTTCTCTCATTCACCTTGTAAAAAGGGTACGTAGTGATATTAAGGTAGTTGCTAATGATATATTATCGAAGATTGAGCAGTTAAAACCAATATTGGTAGGGGTTAATACTTTTGGTGAGACTATCTCTAAAGAGTCTATTAAACAGATTCATAGAAGCCTTGAAAATGAAGAAGCATTGATTATTTTTCCATCAGGTGAAGTCTCTCGTGCTAGACCCAACGGAGTTAAAGATATCAAATGGCATAAAGGTTTTTTAAAATTTGCTCTCAAAAATACGGCACCTATTTTACCTATACATATTGATGCCAAAAACTCGACACTTTTTTATACTATCTCATCTATCAATAAAAAACTCTCTTCAATGCTTCTGCCTCATGAGATGTTTAAAAAGAGGAATGGTTCATTAGAGTTTACTATTGGTGAGAGCATTCCTTATAAAAATTTTCATAACAATCTTTTGGAAGAGAAAGTGCAAGTCAAACTGTTCAAAAAACATCTGTATCGTATCGCTAAAGGTAAAAAGCCTGTATTTTCTACAGAAAAATGTATCGCTCATCCTGAAGATAGACAAGTACTCAAGCAAGAGTTACAAACCTGTCAAGAGCTAGGAAAAACCAGTGATGGTAAAAAAATCTACCTTTATGAGTATGAAAAAGGCTCAATCATTCTCCAAGAGATTAGTAGACTTAGAGAGTACACTTTCAGAAAAGTAGAAGAGGGTACAGGCAAAAAACGTGATAAGGATGAGTATGATTACTACTATAAACATATTATTCTTTGGGATGATGAAGAGTTAGAGATTGCAGGAGCATATCGTATTGCTGAGAGTAATTTTGTTTATGAAGACTATGATATAGAAGGGTTCTATACTAACTCTCTTTTCGGTTTCAATAGTGGCTTTACTCCTTATCTAAATAACTCTATTGAACTAGGTAGAAGTTTTGTGCAACCCAAATACTGGGGAAGTAGAGCATTGGATTATCTTTGGCAAGGGATAGGGGCTTACTTATATGAGAATCCACATATTAAGTATATGTTTGGAGCTGTTACTCTTAGTGCATCATTACCTAAAAGTGCTCAAGAGCTTATTATTCACTACTATGACAAATACTATGGAAATCATCATGAGCTATTGAATCCCAAAAATAAGTTTCTTTTTCCTAAAGATGCACTTGATGAGTTAAGCTATATTTTCAATGGAGATGACGCACAAAAGGACTTTAGAATACTGAGAGAACAACTGAACTACTATGGGGCAACCGTGCCAACACTCTATAAGCAGTATGCAGACCTTTGTGAAGAGGGTGGTATATCGTTTATGGGATATAATATAGATAAAGAGTTTGGAGACTGTATCGATAGCTTCATTTTGGTTGAGATTGATAAAATTAAACAAAAAAAGAGAGACCGATATATTAAAAGTTCTATGTTGACCAATCAATAATCTTCCACTCACCCTCCATGGTCTCAACTAAAGCAGTACAAGACTCAACCCAGTCTCCAGAGTTCATATACTGAACACCATTAATGGTTTTGATATCGGCTTTATGAATATGTCCACATATAACCCCATCATAACCTGTATGTTTCACATATTGAGTTGAGATATTTTCATAATCTTCAATAAAGTGTAGCGAGTTTCTAAGATTGTCTTTGAGTTGTCCTGAGAGAGACCAGTAGCGTTTGTAGCCCAGTTTTTTACGTATAAAGTTAATGAGAGGGTTTCATCGCCCAACCATCAATAATGTCTCCTACCAAATAGAGATTTTCAGCTTCGTGAACTTTAATAAAGTCAAGAAGTTTGTCAGCTTGTGAGAATTTAGTACCTAAATGAAGGTCTGATATAAAGATAGATTTGTATTTCATGAAGAGGATTTTATAATAAAAGAGTTACAAGATTGTTACACTAATGTTATCTATTTATACCAGTTTATATCCTACACCCCAAACAGGAACAAAATACTCTTTCTCTCCTAAAGGGTCAATTTTTTTCTTAAGTCTGTTAATGGTTACATTGATGGTTTTTTCATTAAATTTACTGCTGTCATCTCCCCAGACTTCATCACGTAAGTAGTCTCTATCTAGTGCTTGGTTGGGATTTTTAATAAAAGTATAGAGCAGTTTAAACTCAAGGTTTGTAAGCTCTAAAGCCTGTTCACCTACAAAAAGTTGTCGTTTTTGTATGTTTAGTGTTAAGTCTCTATGTTTTATTTTTTCACTCATCATCGTACCACTTCGGCGTAAGAGAGCTTCAACTCTAAGAATAAGTTCTTTAGGTTTAAATGGTTTAGTAATATAGTCATCAGCTCCTCGTTCAAAGCCCTCTTCAATATCACTGTCTTTATCTTTTGCTGTTAAAAATATAACGGGAGTGTTGTAGCCTAACTCTCTCATTTGTAAGACAAATTTACTTCCCTCAATATTAGGAAGGTTACGGTCAACAATCATGAGTGCAGGATTCTCTTCTTCTAAAAACTGCTCTACATTTTCTGTGGAAAGAAAGCCGATAGCATCATATCCAGCTTTGTTAAGATGATACTCAATGAGTTCCAAAATATCTTCTTCATCTTCAATAACGACAATTTCAATTCTTTCTGTTTTCATAAACAGCATCATAGCTACAATTGGTAACAAAGTGATTACATAGAATCGGAGGAGGATTTTTAGGTATAATTTTAAAAAAAGGTTTAATTATGTTGAAAAAAATTCTACTTTTAACCATAGTACTATTTTTAACCAGTTGTGTGCAAGTACCTCAGGTTTTAACACCTACCACTCAAGTTAACCAACCCCATAGAGCAAAAGTGGGTTACTTAGTAAATGTAAGAGCGTACCCTACTCATACCCATATAGGAACAACAGTTCTTACCAACTTTACTAAAAATCATTCGTTCAATTGGCAAATACCAACTTATATAGAACAACAGTTAGAAAAAGAGTTAAAAGCCATTGGTGCAACAGCTGTTAACTTAAGAAATTATGGTGTAAAACCGAGTGAAGTTAATGGCATGTTGAAAAAAATGAATGGTATATGGATGGTTAGCAGTGGCAAAGCAGAAGCCTATCGTAACTTGGCAAATAACCTTGGTTTGTCGTCGGTGGTAATTATTAATGAGAGTGCTAAAGTTGCCGTTAACGACTGTGGTCTGTTAGGGTGTAAAGAGATTAAAGCCAAAGGGTATGGTCTACTCAGTCATAGTTTTGTAAACAGCAATAAATTCTTTTCAGCCACAGCCTTTTTTGCACATGTCTATAAACTAAAACCAGTAGAGTCACTTGACGCTCACATAGCCCAAATAAACCATAGCAAAGAGATGACCTTAGTGGCTGTCTCTAAAGGTTCAAAAGTAGAACCTAATAAGATAAACTTTGTCTATCCTAAAAATTTTAACAGTTGGACAGAGCAGGAGTTTAAACCTTTTCGTGCACCACTTATAAAATATATTGATGGTATGTCTAAAAAGATTGCTGAGGTGATTAGGGAGAATTAGGCATTAAAAAAGTAAGCCTGAGCTTCCTGTTTGGTAGCAAATGGTGAGACAGAGATGTTCTCATCACCTACCATTATTTCATAGCTCTCATCGGCTGAACTTCTAGCATAGGTAATGGCTAGTTTTGCTGCTAAAGTTCTATCTTCACTACTTGCATCTTTACTCATGACTGAGAAAGGTCCAGCGATAGGAAGTTTTATGATGAGGTATTTGTCACTCTCTACTTTTTGAAGCCCTTCGTTGTCTTCTTGGTTTCTTCCTACTACCAGTTTTGCTCCATCAGGGAGTCTAAAGTGTCGTCCAAATTTGAGTAAATCAATATCGGCTACTTCAAAACTGTCATGTTTGACAAACTCACGAATTCTATCTGAGTAGTGAGCTTCAGTTAGTAGACACCCTCCACCTGGAGACTCATACTCTTCCCATCCATACTCTTTAACGAGTGCGAGTTGTCTCTCACGGCTTCTACCAGAGATATCTAAAAGTTTCTCTCTGTCAACCCAGCCTTCTATCTCAGGGGTGGTTGGTTCAAGTAGTTTGGCACACATCGGTCGTAGAATGAGTTTATCTTCTTTGTCTTCAGCCAAAGCACTTACTTGTTGTAAGGCATCAGCTCTCTGACTCATAGGACGTTGTCCTACCACTTCACCTGTGACCACAAACGAAGCTCCTAGCTCTTTCATTACTCCTTTGGCGACTTTAAACATGTAGCCATGACAGTCAATGCAAGGGTTAAAGTTTTTTCCATAACCATACTTTGGGTCAAAGAGTATTTTTTGCAAGTACTCTTCTCGGACATCTATCACTCTAAAATCAGCTCCAGCCATCTTGGCACGTTGTTCTAATATATCAGTAACATCTTTGGTTCCACCAAAGCCTGTCTTAATATGCACAGCAGTTACATCAATGCCTTGGTCTGCAATAAGCTTAATAGCTATCATGCTATCAAGCCCACCACTAAATAGAGATATGGCTTTCATTATTAGGTTCTCCTTTTCAATCAGCAAAGCTCATTGAAAACTCCTCTCACTAAAGCTTCATCTAGTGATTCAGGAATTTTGTTAATATTTTTTAATTAAGTTAGTCAAGCTGATAAGGCACCAACTCACCACGTTTTAGTCGTGGCATTATATCCATTTTTATTTTACGAATGAGAAAGCTCTTTTTTCGTAAAGGCAAAGAGGTGTCTGTGCTAATGCTTTTGAGCTTTTTGTTGTAGTGTCCAAAGAGAAAAGCAGCTAAGGCACTTTTGAGTTCATTTTCTTGCATGGTTTTAATGCTCTCGTCTATCATGAGACCTGTGAGGTGAGGGTTGTGGTATTCACCTTTTATCAGTGCATCTAAGAGTCCAGCATAGTTATTAAACATAGAAGGTTCTACCACATTTAACACTTCATCAATTAACTTCTTACTTTCCAACAGTGTTTTAATAATACTAAGTTGAGCAATGTCATCTCTAGGAGTTTCAAATCTTGACTTGGTGTTTTCCAGTTTGGCATTAGAACCAAAAAGAGCAGGGGCAACCCCCAAAACAGTCGCTGAGTGAGCGATGTAAGCTTCTCTGATAATAGGACTTAATTTATCTAAATAGGCTTTTACTGTACCAAAGGCTACCTCTTTTTCACGAGGATTATGTAGGTCATACGACTTAGCTGTCATCTCTATCACAAAAGGAATGAGGGGTTGTCCAGAACGCAATAGTTTAGCTACCTCTTGAATCTGTCCATTAGCAATCATATCAGCAGGGTCTTGACCATTCGGAAAGAGAACCACAGAGCCATCAAAACCACCATGAGTTAGCATGGTAGCTGCTTTAAGTGCTGCTGCGACTCCAGCTTTATCTCCATCGTAAGCCAAAATGATTTTAGGTTCACCCTTACGTATAATAGGAAGATGCTCTTCAGTTAGGGCTGTTCCAAGGGTGGCGACTGCCTCTTTAAATCCAGCTTGATGAAACATAATAACATCTAAGTACCCCTCACAGACAATCAGCTTCTTGTTGTTATAGATATGTTCCTTGGCTTTGGCATACCCATAGAGGAGTTGGGATTTATTAAAGAGTTTGGTTTGAGGGGAGTTTATGTATTTGGCAGGGTGATTGCTAATGGTTCGTCCACCAAACCCAACAATGGCTCCACTGGCTGAATAGATAGGAAAGGTAATACGTTCAACAAGTCGTGCATAAAATCCACCACCTCTTTCACGCTGTGCCACGACTCCTGCCTCTTCAGCTTTAGGAATAGGTAAAAAGTTAGCTGAGAGAAAGTTCATAAGCTCATGAGAAGCCCCTACGTACCCAATGCCAAAGGTCTCTATCGATTGTGTGGTAATTCCTCTATCGGTTAGATACTTTTTTGCTGTTATCGTATGGTCTAAATTTTTACTGTACCAACCTTGAACTTGTTCTAAAAGGCGACGTGTTTCACTATGGTCACTGCTTCCTTGGGCATACTGCAAAGAGAAATTCATCATGGAGGCGATTTTTTCTAAAGATTCAGGATAGTTTAGTTTCTCATAATCCATAACAAACTTAATAGCATCGCCACCTACACCACAGCCAAAACAGTGAAAAATCTGCTTAAAGGGGCTTATAACAAAGCTTGGTGTTTTTTCTCCATGAAAGGGACAGTTGGCTTTAAAGTTGGCTCCAGCCTTTTTTACCTCGATATAATTAGAGATAATATCAACAATATCAATGTTGTTTTTGAGATTCTCTTCACTTGCTTTGTCAATCATAAGGGTATTATATCCAATATGTTAAAATATAAGTAACATAGATAAAAATTATAAAGGTACCTTTTGGATAAAATTCTTCCTGCATATTACGATCCACTTTTTAGTATTTTTATTATTGTTGTGATGATTTTGCTTGTTGCTATAGTCTCTAATGTAATGGGAAATTTCAAAGAGGGGAAACAGCGTAAGAGTTTAAAAAGTTTTTTAGGAAAGCTGAGCAGTGATGAGTGTTCTCTTAATATTAACAAAATACCGTTTGAACCAGCACTTATTAATCCTCTCTCGCTACTTGCTAATACTTTGACCCTGCAAGGTGAGTATCAGAAGTCAATTAATATCTATCTCTATCTTATAGAGAATATATCTTCATTTCAGGATAAAGAGCATCTACTTGAAGGTTTGGGAAAGACTTACCTGAAAGCAGGGTTTTTAAAACGCTCAGAATCGGTCTTTTTAGAGATTCTTCATAAACATGCTCGTAATAAAGAGGTATTGTTCTATTTAGAGGTTGTTTATGAACTGCTTCATGATTATGATAAGGCTACTCAAACACTGAAGCCTCTGCAGATGATGGGTATGAAGTCTGAAAAGTTAGAAGCTCATCTTCAACTTGTATCACTTCTGAAAAATGAGGCTTTGAGCAAAGAGAAAAAAGTTGAAACACTGGAAAATTATCTGCATAATGAATCTTACTCCTATAGACGTATTATGCAAGAGCTATTTAGATTAGATATAGAGGTAGCATGGCACTCTATAGA
Source organism: Campylobacterota bacterium (assembly GCA_022600655.1). Classification (GTDB taxonomy): domain Bacteria; phylum Campylobacterota; class Campylobacteria; order Campylobacterales; family Sulfurovaceae; genus UBA1140. The sequence goes on from JAHZJZ010000278.1 coordinate 7,375, forward strand.
TGAGAAGAAGATACTCACTATCCTTGATATACTGTGGTTCTTACCCACTTCAAACCTCAATTTCGATATAATCGCATCTAGTAAAATGTTAAGCAGTATCTATTTTGCCAAAGGGGTTTTACCTCAAAATAAGCATGTCTCTAAAAGTGGAATTTTTACCGTAGACACCATTGTAGCAGCACGAAATGGGCATAGTTTAGAGGTAGATTTAAGTTTTAGTTATGGGTGTAGTCGTTGTAAACAGCAGTTCCCTATAACCTTTATACGTTGTCCTAACTGCTATGCCATAGACTCCATACAAATCAAGGAAAGCATTGCAAAAAAACAGTCTCAAACAGGTTACTCTCTACTCTGATGGGTTAGTGTATAGAGAAGCTAAAAAACAAAAAAAGGAGTTAAAGGATGAATCAAATTAAAGCCTTAGAAAAAGCTTTAAACTATAGTTTCAAACGAGATGACCTCATCACCGAAGCACTCACGCATAAAAGTTATAAGAAACCTTATAACAATGAGCGTTTAGAGTTCTTAGGTGATGCTGTACTCGATTTGATAGTAGGTGAATACCTATTTAATAAGTTCCCTAAAGAGGATGAAGGGCTTCTTTCAAAAATTCGTGCATCATTGGTAAATGAAAAAGGTTTTACTAAATTAGCTGAACATATTAATTTGGGTCAGGCGATCTTTATCTCTTCAGCAGAAGAGAATAACAGTGGAAGAACCAAACCTTCATTACTCTCTAATGCTTTTGAAGCGATTATTGGGGCAATCTATTTAGAGAGTGGACTTGAAGTGACAGCCAATGTTACTACGAGACTGATAGAGGCTAGTCATGAGACCATTGATTTAAACTCGCTCTCTAAAGATTTTAAAACTACGCTTCAAGAGCTAACCCAAGCTGAGTTTGGTGAGACACCAACCTATAAAATGGTAAGAGCCTTTGGACCTGACCATAAAAAAGAGTTTGAAATCTCTGTTGAGTTACAGCATAAAATTATAGCGACGTCAATTGGGCGAAGTAAAAAAGAGGCTCAACAGAAAGCAGCCGAGATTGCTTTAAAAAAACTTCAAGGAGAGGTATAATGAATAGTTTTGGAAAGAAGTTTACCATTACCACTTTTGGTGAGTCTCATGGAAAAGCATTGGGGTGTATCGTTGATGGTGTTCCTGCAGGACTAGAGATAGATGAAGCGTTTATACAGAGTGAACTCGATAGACGTAAACCAGGTAAAAGTAAACTAGAGACGGCTAGAAAAGAGGATGATAAAGTAGAGATACTCTCAGGTACATTTGAGGGCTTAAGTACAGGAACCCCTATTATGATGCTTATCTTTAACAGTAATCAAAAGAGTCGTGATTATGATAACGTTAAAGACCTCTTTAGACCAGGTCATGCTGACTTTACCTACTATCATAAGTATGGCGTACGTGACTATCGTGGTGGTGGTCGAAGTTCTGCACGTGAAACGGCTGCAAGGGTCGCTGCTGGAGCCATTGCTAAGTTGATGCTTAACACTATAGGGGTAGAGGTTAAATCGGGTGTTTGTGAGATTGAAGGGATTAAAGCCAGAGAGTATGACTTTGAACATGCAAAACAGAGTAAACTCTATGCACTGGATGCCAATATAGAGTTTTTACAAGAGGAGGCTGTATTAAATGCTAAAAGTAATCATGACTCAGTTGGTGGAGCTGTCCTAACCGTTGCCACAGGTGTACCAATAGGTTTAGGTGAACCTCTTTACTATAAACTTGATGCCATACTAGCCAATGCCATGATGGGTATTAATGCAGCTAAAGCTGTAGAGATAGGTGATGGGGTAGAGTCAAGCTATCTTAAAGGTAGTGAAAATAATGATGAGATTACCCCTGATGGATTTAAGAGTAACCATTCTGGTGGAATGTTAGGGGGAATCTCTAACGGTGACGATATTGTAGTAAAAACCCATTTTAAACCCACCCCTTCTATTTTTCAAGCACAAGAGACGGTAACCAAAGAGAATGAATCAGTTATCTGTGAACTTAAAGGTCGTCATGACCCTTGTGTGGCAATACGTGGTTCAGTGGTATGTGAATCTATGATGGCTTTAGTCTTAGCTGATATGGTTCTACTTAATATGGGTAAAAAGATGGAGCATATTAACGCCATTTATAACTAAAACTAGGAACCGATGGCTTTAACCTCGTTATGTTCGGGACTAAAGTCTCCGACTCCAAGTGAGCTTTGCAAAAAGTCTACTAGCCCTTAGGTTGGTGTATGGTGAGTTGTGGAAATGGAATTTCCCAGCCATACTCACTACAGGCATCAACACACCAACGTCCAATGGCTCTACGAAGACGATAGTAGAGTGGAGCCATCTCTCCTTTAAAATTAGCAATAATCGTAATATTAAGTGATGACTCTCCAGCATGAGCAAACTGTACTAAAAGTTTTTTTAGTCCTTCACTATACCCCTCTTCTTCAATTTTTGCTACAATGAACTGTTCTAAAAGTGAAACAATGGTCGTGGTACTCTCTTCTTGATGCTTATAACTAATGCCCAAAGTATCGACAACTCTAAAGTCTGATGATAGATTTTTGGGTGAAAGTGCTAAAAAATCAGTGACTAGGTAAGTTCTATGTCCTCCACCTACATCAACCAACTCTATAAACTCTAAAGAGATGCCTATAACTTGTCCATAGTAGTTATCTGAGAGTAAAACCCAATCATTTAATTTACATGGAAACCAAGGTTCATGTTCGTGAGCAGGTCTTGAAGTTAAGTCAACCAACTCCTCAATAGGTATACGAAGTTTAACACCTGATGTAGGGTTCTCTATAATGGTAAATATATTAATATTTTTGACTCTCCATGGAAGACCCTGATAGAAGATACGCTCATCCTCTCTAACAGACCCTACATTTAACAGTAGACGTGCTTGTTGCCACAGTTTTGAGACAAGATGACGAAATGTCCATACAATACCAAAAAGAATCAATACCCCAACACTAAAGAGTATCCAGTCCTCTTCATAGTAAAAGACCCCCATCGGTATAATAATGGCTAACAAAATAGTCAATATACGGTATAACAGGTCAAGAAGCCGTAGATAAAAACTACGATTGGCTTTGGTTAAAACAGGAAAGAGTTTAATTGCAAGAAAATAGATGAGCTGCATAATGATAATTACAGCTAAGAAAGATGCTACTCCTTCCAAAAGGAAAAGTCCTCTCTGTTGAAAAAAGTTTTTAGTATTCTCTTGTATTGAGTCTGAGAACGAAATACTGTTTTGCTCTAGCATCTCTATTTGGTGTAAGGAGGCATTGAGATTACTAGAGAGTAATATAATCTGTTGATACCAATACTTTTGAAGAGGCTCTAAGGCTATTTTTAACTCTTCACTCTTAGTTATATCAAATAGTTTCTCTATATTGTCATGTGCATGAACAGCTTGAGGAAGAATCACTTTATAGTAGGCTATCTCCTCTTGTAGTTGAGCTTTTTGACGCATCTCTTTGGTTGCCTCTTTGGCACTTTCGACTAAGGGTTTAATGAGTAGTTGGAAATCTTCACTTAAAGTTGTTGTTGATTTGTTCTCATTAAGTTTAATAGAGCTAATATCTACACCTGTGGCGATTTTCTCAAATTTATTTTCAATCTCATGAATCTGTTCATTGAGTCTTTTTATATCGAGTTTGAGTCTATTTTTTTCATCCTCTTCTAAAGTCGTACCTTTTTGTGTTGTTTTAATGCGAATCTCTTCAAGTAAAATGGTTTTTGATTTTTGAAGCTCTATGAGGGCATGAATGGTACTCTCATTGGCAGCAGAGTAGGGTGATAAGCAGATGAGTA
>JAHZJZ010000279.1 GCA_022600655.1 Campylobacterota bacterium
CTATATAAGACTCTAAAAATAGAAGCTCTGCACTCTCATTGAGGTAGATAACTTTGCCCTCACTTGAAAAAAGTATAAAGGGGTTACTGTCATGTTCCATAAAAAACTTAAAATCAGTCGAGATTATGTTCATGTATTTTCTTCCTTAATGTATTTCTATTTAGACCTAAAACGGATGAGAGTTTCAGTTGTGACTTAAACTTTTTGAGACCAGCTTTGATAAGAGGTTTTTCATAAATACCTAAGTAGTCTCGGTAGGCATTTTTACCCTCTATATTTTCATAAAGATAGTCAAAAAGTATCTGCTCAATATCATTATGTGTTAACGTTGAGGTAATAAGCTGTTTATAGATAGAGGCTTTAAGTGATTTAATATTTTCAGATAAATCTATATTTTTAGAAGATATTTTTTGAGTTGTAGGGATTACTAAATCCTCTTGAATACTCTGTGTAAAGTGTTCTATAAGTAGCTCTACATCTTCAGGTCGCTCTTGAAGTGAAGGCATATGATAGATAAAGGCAAATTTCTTCTCAAGTAGTGAACTGTTTTGTACTTTATTGGCAATAGCGACAATACGTTTGTTTTCAAAATTTAAGGTCTCTATATTGGTGATGGATTCAAAGTTATAAATAACAATCTCATTATGTGTATTTAAAGCTTTCTCTAGCTCCTCCATATTGTTGGCATCAATATAGAAAGCTTTAGGAAATAGACTTTGTACTAAACGTTTTTTCCCTGTGTAGGGTTCCCCTATTAAAATAGAGGAGACAAACAGAGACTGTGTTAACGTTAAGTTCTTGACAATACTTTTTATCTGAGTAGAGTTACTTATAAATTGAACCTGTTTCATTTAGCTCTTCTGTGTTTTTCTGTCTATTAAGTCAACAATTAAATCAATTTTTTTGTCATTAAAGTCTAGACCTAACTTCTCTTGTTCTGGTGTTGCAAATGCTGGAATTCCATTGACTTCAAGTACAACATACTCCTCTTTCTCCATATCATAAATAATATCTACACCTGCGATATCTGTACCACATGCTTTGGCTGCCTTTTTAGCAATATCTATGATTTCATCATTGGCATCACGTAAAAATATTGAACCTCCACTACTGATATTGGTTCGCCAATCATTTCCACTAGCCTTTCGTCCATAACAGCTTACAAATTCACCATCAACAATATCGACTCTAAAGTCTGTATTGTCATATTTTACAAATTTTTCTACATATAAAAGTCGTAAATCCATTCTGTTTAATGAAGGCATTAATTTATCAATACCTTCAGGGTTTTCTATTTTTGTTAATCCTACACCACCCCAACCGTCAGTTGGCTTATAAATCATCTTCCCCCATTTTTTTAGTGTCTTATGAAGTTGATGTTCGTCATCTCTGTGGCAAAGGTGATAAGAAGCTGTGTTAACGCCATGTTGTCTTAGTATAAAACTTGTTTGAAATTTATCTTCAGTTAAAGCAAAAGATTCATAGCTATTCATAATAGGAACGATACGGTTAAGTGCTTGATAGAGAAACATTTGGTATTTTGTCTGTTCCCCTGCATTATAACTGAAAAAGAGGTCAAGTTTTTCCATTTTTACCTCTTTACCAGTGTCATCACTATGACAGATAATACTTTTACCTCTAGCAATAGAGTTTCTAAGGTTTAACCCTGTAATGGTCTTAATATCACGCTCTTGAAGCTTTGTAATGATTTTCTCTTGAATAACATCTCCCCCACCATTTTGGTAAAGCCACATTCCTATTTTTCTTTTTTTTCCCATTTCCCTAATTCCTTTTTTAAAATTTTTTATGTTCTTGGTGATACGTTAGCATATCACTCATCATTGCTATTCGTTGCTCAAAACTACTCTTTAAAGCTCGTTCATTAACGGTATGATCACCATCACCAAAAGGACCCCAACCATCGAGGGTTACTACGCCACAAGAGGCAACATGATTGGCATCACTAACACCACCACGCTGTTCGGTAGGAATGTTTTGTTCAGTAATATTTTCTAATTTTCTTAACAGTGTTGCTTGTGCTTCCATAGGCTCCATCACATCTCTTTGAATTAACCCATCAAGTGTAGAGGTGGTTCCCTCTACATATGAGGTGTTGGTAATTTCATCGAGAGCTTTAAGCAGTCTATCTCGTTCATCATTGGTCTTGTAGCGTATCTCTAAAAGTAGCTCACAGTTTGGACTAATGGTATTGGCACCAATACCACCTGTTATTTTACCAACATTTACCGTGGTTCCTATCTCTAAATTGGTAAGTTTAGTTAACTCTTGAAGTTTATAACTTGCCTCAAGATTAGCATTTACCCCTTTAGTGTAACTGGTTCCAGCATGGGCAGCTTTTCCCTCAATGGTGATGGTATAGGTTCCCACCCCTTTTCTACCTGTAACCACTTCAAGACTCTCTCCAGCTGCTTCAAAAACAAAACAGTAGTCGTAATCATTAGCCAGTTTAAGGGTTAAAAATTTAGAGTCATCACTTCCTGTCTCTTCATCGCTAACCAGCAAAAAATCGATATTTTCTATTTTTCCATTTTGTTCATAGATATTTTTAAGTGCTTCCAGAGCTACGATGTTTCCACCTTTCATATCACAGACCCCTGGTCCATAAATCCACTCATTATCACTGCTAAAAGTTTCAAATTTACCCTCAGGAAAAACGGTATCGTTATGACCTAAAAGTAAAATTTTAGCTCCTTTAGTTTTAGGAGATACAAAATGTAGATGGTCTCCTATGGCACCACGTTCATGTACTATGGTTTCAAAGCCAATGGTTTCAAGCCACTCACGCATCTGTTTTCCGACGGCATCAACCCCCTCTTTATTTTGAGTAAAAGAGTTGATTTTACAAATTGTCTCTAAATCTTTTAGGTATTCCATTCTTCCCCTTATGTTATAGTAAGTACTTCATTTATATGGATTATAGAATACATCAAACTTATTTAAGAATTCTTTAACTTAAGGATAGAATGCATCTGTGATGAGAAAGTAGGTCGTTTTAGTAAATAATTGATTAAAATTTAAGCTAGAGGAGGGGGAGTCCTCTAGTTGAATGAGGTTATATTTTTTTCTTCATAATGGTTACAGTAAGAACCCCATCTTTATACGCATTGGTCACACTTCCCTCATCGGCATCTTCAGGCAGAGAGAGTATACGGGTATAACTCCCCACATAGCGTTCCTGTTTGAGGTACTTATTCCTCTTTTTTCTCACTACTCTTTTGGGTCGTTGCTTCAATCTTTAACATTCCATCTTTGGTGGTAACATTTATTTTTTGATTGTCAGCTCCTGGAATATTGGCTTTGACTTCATATTTGTCACCTTTATCTTCTAAATCAATGGCTGGTCTGCTCTTAAAACCACTAGAACCAAAAGGGTCAAACTTATCAAATTGACTCTCCATACGCATCTTTTGGTGAAAGTTATTAAAAATCCTATCCATCTCTTCATGCATCTTCTGCATCTCTGCAAATGGGTCAAACGGTTTGGGTGCAGTGAGGTTAGTATCTGCCACAAGGGCAGAGCTTCCTAGAGTTAAGGCTGTGATTAGGGATATTAGATACTTTTTACTCATGGTTGCTCTCCTTGCTTACTTAATCTCAATAGATTTCGGTTTTAACTTCTCTTCTCTTTGAAGCTCAATCACCAGCTCTCCATTATTAAGCTGTGCAGAGATTTTCTCTCTATCAACACCATCAGGAATGGTAAACTTTCGCTCTATCTTTCCAAAGGCACTCTCACAGAGATAGTACTCCTCTTCTTTAACCTCTTTTTTGGTGCTTCTTGTGGCAGTTACCGTCAAGAGATTACCATCGATATCTACTTTGATATCTTTTTTCTTGATACCAGGCATATCTATCTCAATATGAAAGTTTCCATTATCTTTTTTCGCTAGGTTTGAAAAAGGGAGGTGACTCGCCACATTGTCAATCACCTCACCAGCTCTCTCTAACCCTTTTTCAATTCCTTCTTCAATCTCAGAACCAATCTTTTTTACATTCTCTACAATGTCCATCATTCGCTCCTTATTTTACTTTAATTCTTTTGGTTTTTTCAATATCTTTTTTGTCAAGCTTAGGGATGACAACTTCTAAAACACCATTGTCTGATTCGGCATGAATATTCTCCACATCCACCCCCTCAGGCAGGGCAAAACTTCGTCTAAAGTTACCATAGAAGCTCTCTACCTTATAGTAGTTTTCCTCTTTAACTTCCTCTTTTAGTTTTTTCTCTCCAGAGATGACAACGCTGTTCTCTTCGATGTCTACTTTGATATCCTCTTTTTTAACACCAGGTAAATCCACCTCAAGATGATAGGCATGTTTCCCCTCTCGTGTATTAACAGCAGGAGTAAAATCGTAATTATCATTTTGACTTTGAGGTCTCTCGATATTATTTAGCATAGAGTTTAGTAGGTCAAAGCTTCGTCTAAAATCATTAAATTGGTTTTTTGGTCTATATCGTGTAACTAACATAACAGTTTCTTCCTTTTTTATTTTTTAACCTAAACAGTTTATGGCTTAGGCATACTGACATCTTAGTCTATTTGACTCATGATGTCTGCCACTTTAGTGGCAAAAGTGAGTTTTATTGATTATCATATAAATATTACGATATACTCCATATAAATAACTAAAATAACAATAAAGTAGTGATTTATTAAATAAATTCCGAATAAATTACTAAAATCCCAGTAATGGACACCTCTTATGGCTATCGTTTTTCAAAATAAAATATTACCTAACGCTTGTAAACTGATTGGTTTTTCATGGTTAATCAACCATTTTAACTTGAATGTTCCACTACGAAACTTGTCATGTATTAGTGATAAAAGACTCGCTTCGCAAAGAGTTCAAAAAGGTCAATGGATGCTGTTTGATGCACAATTCAATATTGATAATAGAGCATTCTCGCATTTAGAATTTTCTATTAAGCATGAAGAGATAGATTTATTGATATTGAAATATATTTTAAAAACCTTTCCAAAAAAGGAGCTTACGCAAAATATCCAATCTAATCCTAAGC
>JAHZJZ010000280.1 GCA_022600655.1 Campylobacterota bacterium
CAATCTCAGCAGCATAAACAAAAAAAGAGAGCGTAGTAAGAAAGAGTATAACTGTTTTTTTCATCAATAGTGCCTTAAGCTAGTACAGGTACTTGTTTTTTAAGCACCACTTTAAGCCGTATTATACCTATTTTAGCACAAATCTTTTATATCCAAAGAAGCAATTTTATATATTTTTAGAGATAGATGAGAACTATTAACTAAATCCAAATCCAAAACGCTATAATAACGGATTAAAATCGACAGAAAAGGTGAACAATGACTGCAAATGCACATCTAATGGAACATATGATGAATCCTAAAAACTATGGTGATATGCCAGAAAATGATGCCATTGGAATTGGGAAAAATCCACAAAATGGTGAAAAAGTTGCTATCTATTTAAAAGTGAAAGAGGGTGATGAACCTGTGATAGACGATATATCATTTCAAGCTATAGGGTGTACCACAACCGTTGTTTCAGGTTCTATTATTACCAGTGAAGCTAGAGACATCACCTTTAGTAGAGCTGAAGAGCTTATCTCTGTTACATTAGGTATGCTAGACAAACTTCCACCTGAAGACGCTGCCTGTTCAGAGATGGTTGCCCTAGCACTCAAAGCTGCTCTTGATACCTATGCAGAGCGTCAAAAAGATAAAGATTTTCCAGTTATTAGCTATATTATTAAAACAGACTGTACACCAAAAGAGGAGGAGGAATAATGAAAATACTGTTTAAAGAGGTTCACGAACTATGGTTGGCGACACAGTTTACAGGTTTTATGAGCAAAACCCAGAGCAGACCTGAACTATATGAGTATGCCAATATCTTTTTTAAACATCTCACTTGGTTAGAGAATGACTTTGTAAAAAACGAAATAAGTTATGATTATAATGTTAACCATGTTCCTATAAAAGTAACGCATATTTCACATATGATAAATAATATCATCGCTAGAATTATAGCTGTAGAAGAGAAACTAAAAAGTTGTAAAGATGGTGACATAACTTTTAGAATGCAAAGTGATTTAACTTATATTAAATCTGCGTTAGAAAAGCTTCCTGAAGAGGAGGTAGCACCTGCTTTTGACACAAAAAGAGTCTATCCAAATGTAGAGCTTAGTGAAGAGGCAAGAGATGCCTTAACCCTATTTTTATTTGAAGAGAGCTATAAAGAGTATGAGCTTATTATGGTATACAACTACTCAAAAGCCAACAGCAACGATGCCTTTTTAAATCGGATATTCCAAATTCTTATAGATGAGTCATTCTTCCACCTAAGAAGCTTCGGACAGATGATGGCAGATATGGGAATCCTTGGCGTACCAAGAAGCCTTATGGAAGAGATTTACAAGTTTGACGACCTAGAGCAGTTCTTAAAAGATGGAATCCAAGAGGAGATAGGAGCCAAAGAAGAGTGCAAAAAATTAGCTGCTGCTGTTAGTGATAGCTCTGAACACTTTGCTTCGTTCTTTACGTTTATTAATAACCAAGAGAACTACCATATCGCTTTAATGGAAGAGGCGTTGGCGTATATAAATAGTAAATAAGAACACACTTTTTAAAAACATGGGTGAACAACTCTCACCCATTGCTTCAAATTATCACTCTTTAATATCTTCAAATAACTCCAACACATCTAGATGGCTGATATGAGTACCCCCATATCTTGATTCAAGAGATACTAAATAAGGTCTATAAAACAAAGCTTTTATAGCTAGAAGCATATATCCATAAACCATAATAGATTGAAGAAGTTCCTCTTCTTGTTTTTTGCATATTAGTCGCTTCTTTAAAAACAGAAGCTGATGCACTCCATGAAACAGCATCACCATTCTTGAAACTGTTCCAGTCGCTATTCCAATTTGCTAGTGAAGAAAAATCTGGTTGTGTATACGAGGTTTCATCACCTAACCAATCGTTACAAATAAAAATATCCCACTGATATCCATCTATTTGTAAAAAGTTCATCCTATAGGAGTCTGCATTACCATCATTATAGTTAAGGTTGTTAAACTGCAAAGGAAGTGCACTGTTTGTTGTTACATTCAGAAGAGGAACTGATGATAAGTCATAGGTATAGTCTCCAGCATTGGCTACAGGTATAACTTCTGATATACTAACAGACTGCTCTCTGTCATTACTACTCCAATATCCACTAATATAATATCTGTCTCCCTCAATTAATGCCTCATCACTTGGTTTATACCACTCTGTTGTAGCATTATAGCTACCCAGGTGAATATAACTATTGTTTTTTGTAAGTAAACTAACCCAATGAGATGTAGCTCCTGTAATTGCTAGACTATAAGGCGTCATACTATATGTTAGTGTTATATCTTCTCCTGTTTTATTATCTTCAACCAAGACATCTCGCTTAATTCCAAATCGAAGTGAAGTGGTATGTGATGCATCCAACTCTACAGCTCCGATATCATGTGTGCCTTTTAGTCACATAGTTAGTAGAGTATGTTCCTCCCACAGAGTAACTTGATGCTCCTCCCACTGAGACAAGTGCTTGATTTCCATTTAAACCTTGAACAGTACCTTGAACTTTATAAAAAGTTGTTTCTGGGTCACATGAGAATGTCAACTTATCTGTTTCAGTAAAATTATCGTGCCATACATTCACTTGTTTACTTTCAGCACATACATAAGCAATACCAAATTTAGAATCTTTACCTAATGGAAGAGTAATATTCCCATTATCTATCTTCATGGTAGTTTGATTTTTTTCTACTGTTTCAGAATCAATCTCTTGCCAATCACCAGAGCCAACCTGATAAGCTACCCAGTCCACATCTTGAAGTGTTAATATTACATTCACTCCATCATCTGTTGTATTGGTCTCATTTGCATCTACAGATGAGGTATTTGTCTCGATATTCTCCACTTCAGTAGAAATATTCAAATCCTCTGTCTCTTCAACTGTTTTTTGATTACTACTGCTGTTCCCACACCCCATAAGTACCAACGAAGCACTCATTGATAAAATTAAAAATTGACTCATTTTTTTTATGTCAGTTTTCATAGCATTCCCCTTTTTAAAAAATTTTTAAGGTACTATAAAAATATCCTTATATGTAAGAGAGGGTTTCATTACAGTCCCTTATTATATTTATAACATA
>JAHZJZ010000281.1 GCA_022600655.1 Campylobacterota bacterium
ATAGAATATAAATGGAGTAAATATGATACATAGTATTAAAACTATGGGGTTTTTGAGTATTGTTTCTCTCTCTTTGTTTATAGGGTGTGGAGGTTCTAGCAGTAGTGCACCACAAACTGAACAATTAGCCAAAGAAAATAATAGTGCGACTGAAACTAAGGCGGAAGTGGAGAAGACACAAAATATTATTGCACAAAGTGAGAGTATGTCTATTCTTCCAAGAGAAGCAACAGGGGATGGTGATTATTATCTAGCACCAACAGTAAAGTTTGCCAAAGTAGGATTGGGTAACTATGTAGAGGAACTTGTCTATGTCGACGAAAACGGAGACAACCACTACGGAATTGAAAATATCTTTAAAACAGAACTCAAAACCTTTGGACTCAATCTCTACTATGACTCTAGTAATGCTAGAGATAACTATTCTACCATGGGACATTGGAGAAACAGCTTTGTAAGTCAGTTGGATTTTCCTATCAATGCAGAAGATATCAAAGATAAATCAAACTTTTATGAGACACCTAGAGAAGCTTGTGAGAGTGGATTTGGGGATATTAAAGAGACTATCTATAGAGGTATACTCTCAGAAGCTACTTCGGTATATGATAAAAATAGTGATAGTTGTGTGATCAAACAAGAGGGTGAAGATATAGGTACATTTCTTGTATGGAACAGAACACAAAAAAGAGATGATGTACATTATCTCACGACCGGAGATGGTGAGTTTTTAGTTTTTACGAAAAATGATGATGGCAATTTTACAACAGAGCAAGATGGATTACAAATCGCTTTAGTAGAAGAGCAAAATGGCTCTTTTAGCTATAAAGATTCACAGGATATTTTAAGAAAGTATAATAGTAATGGTCAACTCTTTTACATCATGAAAGAGGGACAAGAGACATATGTCGAATATAATGAAGATGGAGATATCACAAAAGTTAAAGGTGCGATGGATAATGTAATAGAGTTTTCTTACGATGACAATGCACTTTTATCAAAAGTCACAACACAGGATGTAAGAGCAGAATTTGCGTATACAGACCGCAAAATGCTTAAAAGCTATAATGTGATAGCAACTGATGTAAATAAAACAGAACATAATGTTGTAACGCTTAATTTTACTTATAATGAAAAAAATCTTTTAGAAAAAGTTGTATCACCGGAGATGAACTTCTCTGATGGAGAGAGTAGACCAGAGTCTATTGCATACTATACTTATGATGATTTAAATCGTCTTAGTATGTTAAATAATGATGCAAATTTAGAGCAGTATAGTTATGACAAGATAAGAGTAATAAAGCGCCTATCAGATGGTTCTGCTGCGAATGTAGAGATAGCTTTTGCAGGATCAAAACAGATTATAAAAGCAGTTCAAGATGCAGTTGTTACCTCTTCTATGAAATATAATAAAGAGGGAAGATTATCAGAGTTAAACCTTGAAGAGTTAGTTGAGTCAAATACTTCAGCAAATATCGAATCAAATGCACTTACTGCTAAAACAACGCTTAAAATTCAGATGGACTATAATCAAAAAGGACTTATCAGTGCTCAATATCTTGAGTCATCTGATGGGAAAAAGAAGTTTACAAATTTTGAGTATAAAACAAAATATAATAAACCCACAAAAGTGTTAAGTGATGAAGATGTCACTTTTTTTGATTTTAACAATAAAGGTCAACTTATCAAAATGTCATATCTAAAATTTGAAAAAGATATGAAGTTAAAGTCTCATGCATTAGAAGATATTAAAGATGAAGTAGGGTTTCAAGAGCTCTCTTACCAGTATGATGAGAATGGTATGCTTATGAAAACTGTTGATGAAGTGACAGGTGATGATAGAAATTTTTTCACTTTAAAAAATGGTCAGAGTGTACAGGGTAATATAAAAGAGAATGGACTTTTTGGCTGGTGGCACTCTTCATTTGGTTCAAATTGGAGAGATAGATTTATCAAAGGAAAAGTAAATGGCACAGTCTATAATGTTCGAGATAACAATACTAAGTTTGCTATTGTCAGTGGTGGCGGTGGAGAGAGTGGTAAAGATTTATATAGAGTAAATGATCGTATACCACTAGTTAATGCACAACATTTTCATTGGGAGTCTATTAGTTATAGTCGCTATCTTAGACAAGATATCTTTGATAAAGGGAGTTTAGCTAAGTTAGTTGTGGTAGGGCATAGCTATGGTGGTGATAGTGCAGTAGAGGGTGCTTGTGCTCCTAGGTTGAATAAAAAGGTTGACCTATTAATCACGGTAGATCCTGTTGGTAGACAACATTCTCTATGGTATGCAAGGAGTAGAACAAACTATTGGGTAAACATCTATGCAGATGCTGGTCGACAGTTCCCTGGACTCAAAGTCAAGTGGAGGTGTAAATGGTTTAGATGTTATCCTAAAGTTTATCGCTTAAAGTCCCAATGGAATACTTCTGATTGGATAGCGTTTGCAGGTGGAAAAGGAACTTACTCCTCTTATGGCAAACATGTTCCAGCCGATAAACGTGTGACCGTTAGAGCACACCATGAAGAGGTTTGTAAAATGATTAATACCATGCAAAATGAAGGTATTAATTATGATTTTACAATTCGTACTAAAAAGTGTAAGTGAATATAGTGATGAAAAAAATATCAATAATATACAGCTGTCTTATGATAGCTGTACTCTCTTTGAGTGGTTGTCAAGAGAAGGTGAATACCACACTTCACATCTCCAAAAATGGATTACCTAGTTTAGAGACGATACCTGAACTCCACGCTAAATATTCAGAGTTTGGTCTACTTTCAGGGGGTGATCCAAAAGCATCTTTGAAAAAAGATTATGGTTATACAGGTGAATTGACATATGAGGCTTTGGAGAAGACATATAGGTTATCTTTTTATGTCAATTTACTTGATGAAGAAGAACATATAATTGGGATGGTA
>JAHZJZ010000282.1 GCA_022600655.1 Campylobacterota bacterium
CAAGATATTTCAAATATCACCGTAGCTGTCAAAGATAATATCTCTACCAAAACCGTTAGTAACTCCTTAAATTTACTCCTAAGAGAGAGACGAGGCATTCAAGCAGATGAGACAGAAAACTTTCACATTAGAGACATGAAAGACATTATAGAGACCCTCTCTACCACCACCAAAATGTTAACCATGCTCTTAGGTGCTGTTGCAGCCATTAGTTTGGTGGTTGGAGGAATCGGGATTATGAACATTATGCTGGTATCGGTGACCGAGCGAACCCGTGAAATTGGTATTCGTTTGGCTATTGGTGCCTTAGAGAGAGAGGTATTGTTACAGTTTTTAGTCGAAGCTGTTGTTCTCTCTTCCCTTGGTGGAGTGGTTGGCATTATATTGGGTATTTTCATTGCTTGGGGTGTGACTGTGATGTTTCATATCCCCTTTGTCATTAATGAGAGTATTATTTTTATCGCCTTTCTCTTCTCGACGGTTATTGGCGTGGTCTTTGGGTATTTCCCTGCTAAAAAAGCTGCCATGCTCAATCCTATTGATGCCTTACGACATGAGTAAAACAATAATCCAAAATTGTTCAAGAAAGTTACGACAATGTTTAGAAAACATTGTCACAGTGTAGAAATACTGTTACCAACCGTTTACTAAAGCTTACCTACCATTTAATCTTTTTGCGTACAATGTAACTATAGAACCAAGGAATAGCTATGACAAAGATACTTATGATAGAAGATGACAAAGAGATGGCAGAACTGATAGATGAATTTTTATCACGTCATGGCATTTCAGTAGAGAATTATGAAAACCCAGAGTTGGGGCTTTCGGCATTGAACTTTAAGACCTATGATTTACTCATTTTAGATTTGTCCCTGCCCAATATAGATGGCATAGAGGTCTGTAGACAGGTGCGTACCAAATCGGATATTCCCATTATTATCTCTTCGGCTCGTTCGGACATTGCTGATAAGACAGCCTGTTTTTACATGGGGGCTGATGACTATCTGCCCAAGCCTTATGAGTCGCAAGAGCTACTGCTTCGTATTCATTCGGTGCTTAAACGGTTTAACAAACAGCCTGTTCAAGAGGAGGAGCCAACATATATCTTTACACTTGATGAGAATCGTCATGAGATTCAAAAAAATGGTGAGCTTATCTACTTTACCAATGCCGAGTTTGAGATTATGGCGTATTTTATTAAAAAACAGGGATTTGTAATAAGCCGTGAAGAGATTTTAACCAATGTGGAGTCGATTAACTACGAGAGTTCACTCAAAAGCATCGATGTGATGATAGGCAGGTTGCGTGCCAAAATAGAGGAGAGTCCTAAACAGCCCAAATATATCATTTCTATTCGTGGCTTAGGATACAAACTGATTAATGAATAGACACGCACTTCGTTTTCAGATTTCTCTCTTTTTTCTCTTTTTGATGTTGACCATTAACGCTCTTTTTTTTGTGCAACATCAACTAAAGAGCAAACAAACTAGGCAGGAGACCATTCAACGGTTTCATGATGAGATGCGTATGTTAGATATGGGTCACAGGGAGCATCGCCCTCCTCATGAAAACAGAGAGCCATCATTATCTGGTAGCAGTTCCAACATGAAAATGCTAGAGGGAGAGGAACGCCACAGTTTTAGCCGTGCCAAAATTTTTCTAAAAACAGAGGATTTAGACATCTACCGAGACCAAGGATACCTCTACTATGTACATAAAAACCCGACATGGAGATGATGGTAGGATTTTGCAATATCAAGAGCAGAAACAAGAGGGCATCAACACACTGCTTTTTGCACTGCTCATTAATGCGTTTATTTTTCTCTTTTATCTCTATGTGATGAGAAAATTAAAACCCCTAGAGCCTCTCAAAGCCAAAATCGTCCGATTTTCAGAAGGGGAGTTAGAGGTAAGCGAACCCCAGATAGGCAGAGATGAAATCGCCGAGGTCTCCAATGAGTTTAACAACGCCATTAGCAAAATAAAAAACCTGCAAGATTCACGAAACCTCTTTTTACGCAACATTATGCACGAACTAAAAACCCCTATTGCCAAGGGAAAGCTTATTACTGATTTGATGGACGACACCAAAAACCAAGAGCGACTACAACGGATATTTTCCCGTTTTGAGTACCTTTTAGGAGAGTTTACCAAGATAGAACAGGTCACTTCTAATGCGATGATTTTAGATAAGAGAAAATTTAGAGTGGTCGATATCTTGGACAACGCTTTTGATATTCTGCTCATTGAAAGCACTGCCGTTGATTTAGAGATAAAAAACAATGCAGAGATGGAGGTTGATTATGAACTGATGTCGATAGCCTTCAAAAATCTGATAGACAATGCTCTGAAATATGGCACACAAAGAACCAAAGTTATTGTTAAAATGAAGAGCATTACGATTGAATCATACGGAGAAAAACTAGAAAACAGCTCTTTTGAGACAGCCTTTAACCGTGCCTTTGAAGACAGCTCTAAAGGGTTGGGGCTTGGGCTTTATATTACGCATCATATTGTGAAGAAACATGGGTTTGAGTTGGAGTATGAATATATGAAGGGTGTGAATAAATTTACTATAAAGCCTCATTAAAACTTGCTAATAGATAAAAAGTTTTTTTCTAAAATTTAGCTTCACTCCAACTCCAAAACAATCTTAATCTGTTCATCTACTTCTAACAACTCTTGTAATGAGAGTTCAGCCAACTTATCCGAAACTATGCGTTGGTTATCTATAGCTCGTATTTGGTCACAAAGCAGGTCACTATCTTGCTCTAAAGCTTCCCTTTTACTAACCCTATAGCGTAGAGGGTAAGCATCATCAATAAGATAAGTAGAGAGAGGGATAATAACCGTGGTTGGATGCTCTATCTCGTTTAACATATTGGTTTGAAAAATAAGTATAGGTCGTACTTTTCCTACTTCACTACCTTTACGTGGATTGAGCTTTGCTAGATAAATTTCACCTTTTTTAAACATTATCTAAACCGTCATTGGCTGTACTATCAAACTCTTTTGAAACTTCTAAAGAGGCTTCTCGAACTCTCATAGAGGCTTTTTTAATTTGCATTTTAAGCTTCTCTTTTTCAAGAGCATGATGATAATGAATAACAGCTTTTCTAATAAGGTCACTTCGATTGGTATTGAGTGATTTAACCATATCGTTAAGCATGTTAAAAAAGTCATTATCAGATTTTAGAGTAATGGTATGCATGGTTTATCCTTTATGATATTACTTTTGTAATACTTATTGTACTTTATCCCGTTTAATTTGTCAAACAGTGTTACCAACCGTTTACTTTTAGTTACCCACCATTTGGATTATCTCTGTAAAATTGGAAACCAAACATTCCAAGGAGAACAAGATGAAAAAGATAGCCGTAGTACTTCTATTTATAATGGGTACATTTCTTTTAATAGGATGTGGAAGCACAACAACATCAACTGATAACAGTGATACAACTGTTGAAAATACCACAACGACCACTACAGAAACGGAGAATGATACCGATACGAGTACCAATACAGAGACAACCCAAACTGACACCGATTTTGAAGCAACGGATTGGACAGAAGCAACCCACAGTAAAAGTGCAGACCCAGACTACGGTGAGGTCTTTAGTGATACCGAAGTGAAGCGTTTGGATTTTGTGGTCACTTCAGAGCGTTGGCAAAGTATGTTAGATGACATGACAAATACTTATGGTACCTTTGGAAGCCCATCAAGAACACAAGGCTTGATTGATACCGATGAAGACCCAATTTTCGTACCTGCTGATGTCTACTATAACGATAAACAGTGGTACCGTGTCGGTATCCGATTCAAGGGGAACTCTTCTCTACAGAGTGCGTGGCAAAACGGTATCTTGAAACTCTCATTCAAAATGGATTTTGATGAGTTTGAAGATGACTACCCACAGATTGATAACCAACGCTTCTATGGATTTAAGAAGTTTAGTCTGAAAAATAACTACGATGACAGCTCGTTTGTACGTGAAAAAGTGGCAGCCGATGTCTTTAAAAATGCAGGTATGGCTGTATCGCACACAGCATTTTATGAACTCTATATTGACCATGGTAATGGACCTGAATATTTTGGACTCTATACCCTTGTTGAAGAGGTTGACGGTGAAGTGCTAGATACACAGTTCTCTAGTGATGATGGAAACCTCTATAAACCTGAAGATGAAGATGGCTCACAATTTATAGAAGGTGCATTTACGGAATCTGCATTTGAAAAGAAAACCAATGAAGATGAAGCAGACTGGTCAGACATTAAGGCTCTATTTACTGCTCTACATGATGATACTCGTACCAGTGACCCATCTACATGGAGAAGCAATCTTGAAGCTGTGTTTGATGTGGATGTCTTCTTGAAATACTTGGCTGTTAATGGAGTTATTCAGAACTGGGATACTTATGGAGTTATGCCACACAACTACTACTTGTATAACAATCCAGACAATGGTAAGTTAACTTGGATTCCTTGGGACAACAATGAAGCCCTACAAGAGGGTAAACAGGGTGGTGCATTAAAGTTAAACTTTTCAAATCTTAACTCAACTGAATGGCCACTAATTGCAAAAATATATGCAGATGATGTTTATAAAGCAAAATATGATGCATACCTTCAAGAGGTGATAGAGGGTGCGTTTAATCCATCGACCATACAAGCAACCTATGATACCTATTCAGCATTAATTGAATCGTATGCCATAACGGAGAGAAGTGGATACAGCTTTTTAGGTAATAACAAAAGCAGTGAGTTCTCACAAGCTATTAGTGAGCTGAAAACCCATGCAACTAGCCGTGAGAGTGCTGTTGAGAGTTATTTGGAGTAGGGTTTAAAGGAGTAGAACTGCCTTAGGAAGATAAGCTAAGCAGTTCTATCTGTCTATCAATATCTCTTTTACACTCCCAAAGTGTATCACTATCAAGTTCAAGCTCTCTAGCTTTTTGCTCAAAAGTTTTTGCAACCTCTATACAGTTATCAATAATTTTTGCAGAAACTTTAGGCTTTATCGATTGAGTTTTTGCAACTTTTAGTACATCTGCTCTTGTGATATCTAAATCTTTTCCTGCTATGGTTGTTGTGTGTGATTTCATTGCACCTTTGGAGTAGGTAATGTCATAGGCAGGGGAGAGTCTCCACTTTCCATCTCTATCCATTAAATAGGCAAAGTTTTTTGCATGGTCATCAAAATTAAAAGCCAATATATTTAGTACCATTCTTTTAAACAACTCTTCTACTTCTGCTTGGGACTTACAGACCATTCTCGTTAACGCAAACAGGTTCTCATAAGATGTCGATTTCAGAATTGAAATATCACTGTGCATTAATCCTGATGCCGTACACATATGTATTTTTTCATCATTTTCATCTCTATCAAATCTTTTTACAAGCAGATGCTTTGATTTACCCTCTTTAATCAGTTGAAACTCTGCTGTATTTATCCCTACCTCTTTTGCCATCGTCATAAATATCTGTTCAAGAGTAGTAAGACCTATGCTTCCTACATAATCATAGATTTCATCAAACTTGATAATGGCTCTCTTGTGACCACTATGTAACTCTTTTTTATTTAATCGAATCTCCCCAGTATTATAGTTGTACTGAACAAGCATCTTAGCTCTTCCCCCACCAACAGGAGATACACTTTGGCGAATATTCATTAAAGTTTCGATTGAAGACGCTTCCTCTTTTAACCCTTGCTTCATCTCTTCATAGGCATCTTTTGCATTAATGGCAACATCTGAAGTTGCTACATCCTCAACCTCTTTTGGAAAATACTCAATAGCTCCCATTCCTCTGTCACCAATAAATGCAAGTTTATGCAACAGGGTTACTTCAAATGCTCTAACTCCTTGCTTTTCAAAATATCTATCAATAAAAGGCATACCATGTTTATCGGGAAGAGAGTCAAAAAACACACCAGCCATACCACGATAAAGCGTTGTCTGGTCGGCATTGGTATAGGCATCTTTTGTTTTTGTTGTAGGTAGTTTAATGGGAGATATCTCTAACCCTTCTAACTTAAACGCTTTATCATACTCAAAATAGATAACTCCATCATGCTCAATCATTGTTCCTATTTTTTTATCATAAATATAGGCATTAATCTCTTTCATACCATTAACCTTTTCGTACTCTTTTTCGCTCTTTATGCCTTTTTTCATCTCTAATCTCATCAAGAGAAGTAAACTTTTCTTGCTCAAGTAGTATTTCAAGCTTTGAAGTCATATCAAGAGCAATCATAATATTAATAATGTTTTCAAATTTTGTTGTTTTGTTACGCATAAAGTTTGCATAAGATTTTGCAGACATACCAGTAGCTCTGTATAGCTCTACTTGAGTCATATTTTTTCTAACTCTCTCTTTTTCAATCACTTCGACAAATTTTTCCATGATGTCATATGGAGTCATCAGTTCAATCATAATTTACCTTTTTTAGATGAGTTATAGGAAAAATATATAGTTTATTTATCTTTTTCGTATAAATTATACCATATTTAGATTACTAACTATCTTGAGTTGTAAAAATCTCTTATCTCTTCTGTGATGAGAGCAACAGTTCTGATAGATTTCCTCGTTCCACAACTCCAGTTGTGGAATGCCTATTAGAATAACAACTTACCATAACCTCTCTATCTTCAATAATCCCTCAATACCCATATAATCTTTAGCACTAGAATATCGCCAATGTTCAGCCTCTTCAATGTACCCTCTTTTGACAGGATTTTGATGAATGTAGTTTATCTTTTCAAACATCATCGTTTCTGACTGTATGAGCTTTGGATGAAATCCCTCTTCCCATAATTGATAAGTACTTTCTGTTTTATGAGCTTTTTTATGAAATGCAAACTGTTTTAGTAGCGTTATCGCATTTTTTCTTTTGAGTAGTTCCAATAGCTCATAGGCAGTATAGGCTTTAAACTTTTGCATAGTTTTAGCAATATCATCACTTTGAGCCACAAGATGTAAATGATTTTCAAGAATTACATATGAAAAAATAGTTAGATTGTCACTCTTTTGTAAATGGGTAAGGCTATCTATAATTATCTGCACACTTTCTTGGTTGGTAAATATTGGCAACCAATGTAATATAGTACAAGTTAAAAAATGTGGATGTGTTGGTTCATAAACCTTACTTCTGCTTCTTCCCATGATTTTAGTTTAGCATTTTTCTGGTTATAGAGGCTTGACTTTGTTGTTTATACTCCTATGAGCATTCCACAACTGGAGTTGTGGAACGAGTAAAGAGGTCTTTTACAGCTTGTTACCAACCATTTACTTTCAGTTACCCACCGTTTGACTAGAACTCGTATAATACAGATAACTTAAATTTACTGTACGAGGAGTAGTGTATGACCACCCCCATAACTCTAGCCCAGAGAGATAAAAGCAAAAAACCCCGTTCGGTTGAGACGCTGTTTAGAAATGCCTTACGCTCCAATCTGGAGTTGACTGCTTTGGCTGACTCTAAGGCGAGTATTCTTATCTCTGTTAATGGATTTATCTTGACCGTGATTGTGACAGCATCAGGTTTGCAGATGAACCACCCTTTGATGGTCTATCCCTTTATTGCGATTATTATTACAGCCATGGCTTCTATCTCTTTTGCGACCAAAGCGATTCAACCTCGATATAAAGAGCATCTGATTAAAAAAGAGCATCAGGTGAATTACAACTCCATTTTATATTTTCAAGACATCGCCTCTTTGACACCTGAAGCCTATTTAAAAGAGGCAAAAGAGGTAATACTCACGACCGAAGCAACCCAAGAGAATATTTTGCAACATCTCCATATTTTAGGAGCAGAGATAAAAATTAAGTACCGTTGGTTACGCCAAGCCTATACCATTTTTACATTGGGGCTGATTGTTAGTATGATTTTGGTTGTCTATGCACTACTTAATATGATGCCAGAGGGGATATAAAATGAGAAATTGTAAGATAAAAATTGGGTTGTTAACACTTTTAGTTGTGCCAACACTGCTCTGTGCCAATGAGGCTTTTGAGGTAGCAGGACAGATAGTTGCCGAGAGTTCTTGGTTTGAGAGTGAAGAGGGGGAGTCGACCAACGACCAAGCGATTCGTCGAGCCAGAATTGGAATCAAAGGCAAACCCACTTCAGAACTAAAGTACGAAATTGAGTACAGTTTTACAGGTAATAATGATTGGAAAGATGTCTATTTGCAGTATGAGTTTGCACCCGATTTTTTTGTAAAAGCAGGAAACATCAAAGAGCCAATAGGGCTTGAAGCACTCAGTACCTCTAAAGTGAACACTTTTATGGAGCGTTCTTTAAGTCATGCGTTTCTAAACAAGCGAAAATTGGGGGTGCAGATGCATCGCTATATTAAAAGTGATGACCATCGCTATACGCTAACAGCAGGGGCGTTTGGAAAATCACTTGATAATGTTATTGATAATGAAGAGGATGGAACCTCTGTTGTGGGTCGAGCCACCTACGCCTATATGCCTAAAAAAAACAGACTACTGCATCTAGGGTTAGCCACAGCCTATACCGAGTATGATGAGCAGACAATTAAACTCAATACCACTCCAGAGTCAGACCTCTTTGACAGAAAATTAATCTCAACCAAGATTAAAAATGTGGAAGAGAGTCAACATGTAGGTTTAGAAGGTGCTGTTATATGGGACAACCTTTCACTCCAAGGTGAATACATGAATATGGGTATTCAAAACGACGATAGCAGTTATGATTTTAACGGTTGGTATCTACAAGCTAGTTGGTTTATTACAGGTGAGTCCCGAGGCTATAAAGCTAAAAAAGCGACACTTTCAAGAGTTAAACCTAAGAATCCTATAACAGAAGGGGGATTAGGTGCTTGGGAAGTGGCGATGAGAATGAGTTATCTTGACATTGATGACAAAGATGAAGAGGAGAGTAAAGAGACCGATTATACGGTTGGTTTAAACTGGTACGCCACCTCAAACTTTCGGATGATGGCAAACTATGTTCGAGCTGAATTGACAGAGCCTGACTTAGATTCAGAAGATATTGTGCAGGTTCGGGTGCAGTATGATTTTTAAAATGATGGGGGAGTTACGCCAATATAAAATAATAGCTAGGTTTTAGGAGTGAGGTTGGAAACACCCTTATAAAGAGTATATTGAAGTAAGAAATAAAGGCTAATAGCTTACTTCTTTATTTATAAAACCCAAAGAATATTATCTAATTACCTACATAACATTTTCCTCTTTTTTTATAGAAAAAATCCACGCTAAAATCACCACTCCTACCTTTAAAATAAAAAATGTATAATCCAAAAAACCAAGGATAACCCATGAAAACGACAGAACAAAATATTAATATGATAAAAACACTCAATGACCTAGCACCATTAGCTGACTATTCGTTAATGAATACCCTGACCCCTGACCCTAAAGCCACAGAAAATGGGGTAGATCACACTTCAAGAGAAGTATTTTCAGGACACTATGTCCCTGTAAACCCAACACCCATAGAAAATCCACAGTACATTGCACACAGCAAAAACTTTTTTGCTGAACTGGGTTTTGATGATAGTTTAGCTCAGTCTCCTGATTTTGTTCGTATGTTTTCTGGGGATATTTCAGAAGTACCAGCACCTTTAAAAAGGACTGGTTGGGCGACAGGGTATGCCCTTTCTATTTATGGAAATGAATACTATGACCAGTGTCCTTTTAGAACAGGGAATGGCTATGGTGATGGTCGAGCTGTTTCTGTTTTGGAAGCTGTAATTAATGGTCGTCGTTGGGAGATGCAACTTAAAGGGGGAGGTCAAACACCTTATTGTCGTGGGGCTGATGGTCGTGCTGTTTTACGTTCGAGTGTGCGTGAGTTTTTAGCTCAGGAGCATATGCATTCATTGGGTATTCCAAGCTCTCGCTCTTTGAGTTTGTATACTTCTATGACCGAAACAGTTAATCGACCTTGGTTTAGAGAAGATTCGCATTCAAGAGACCCTGAAGTGATGATTAGCGAAGCAGTTGCTATTACAACACGGGTAGCTCCTTCGTTTATTCGTGTTGGACAGATTGAACTTTTTGGACGACGTGCGCGTAAAAATGAGCATCCAAAAGCATTGGAAGAGCTTGAAATGATAGTGTTGCATTTGATTGAGCGTGAGTACAATGATGAAATAGATGAAAACTTAACGCTTTCTGAAAAAGTGATAGCACTTGCCACGGCATTTCGTTCTCGGCTTACTTCTCTTGTGGCAAACTGGATGCGTGTGGGTTATTGTCAAGGAAACTTTAACTCTGACAACTGTGCAGCTGGTGGGTTTACCCTTGATTTTGGTCCATTTGGTTTTATGGATAAGTATGACCCAAAGTATCAGCCATGGACAGGTGGTGGAGATCACTTTGCTTTTTTCAATCAGCCCAATGCAGCAGAGCGTAATTTTTATTCATTTTGTATGGCTTTAAAGCCATTAGTCGCTTCAGATGACAATGCTTTACGGCAACTGCATGAGATTCATAAAGATTTTCCAAATGTCATGAAAGAAGAGATGCAAAAAATGTGGGCTTCTAAACTTGGGCTTGAAACGTATGATGACGCACTCTACAAAGAACTTAGAACATTGATGATACAAACTTCGGTGGATTACACGCTATTTTTTAGAGAACTCTCGGAGTTACCTGAAGATATTTTAGCATTGACTAAAAGCTTTTATAACAACATATTAGACAATGAACGTGCTAAGCAAAGTTGGTCAACATGGTTAGAGAAATGGAAATTAGCCATAAACAGTAGTGACAGAGAAGTGCTTTCAAAGAAAATGAAACTTGTCAACCCAAAATACACCTTAAGAGAGTGGCATCTTGTACCTGCCTACAAAGATGCAGAAATAGGAGACTATACGCTTATGGAAGAGCTACAAGAGGTAATGACCAATCCTTATGATGAGCAGTCTAAAGAGGTAGAGGAGAAGTATTATGCTTTGAAACCTGTGGCGTTATTTGACATTGCTGGGGTGTCTCATGTGAGTTGCTCATCGTAATTTTTTAAATAAGATTCCTTTTCCCTTCGGCTACGCTCAGGGAACGGAGTTTTTTAAACTATTGAGTAACGTTGGCTGAGCGATTCTAAAGATTAGATTTTCTCTACTCTTTTCCACACTCACCAGATTTTTTAAGCACACGTTTCGTGAAAACAGGACCTAGAAACTCATGTACAATGGTGGTAGCGATAATAATATTTAAAATAATCGGTGCCATCATTTCAAATCCTGCTTGATTTTGCAACGAGAGTGCCAAACCAATAGCAATTCCTGCTTGAGGGAAAAGAGCAATGCCTAAGTAGTTTTGTACATGCTTATCAGCTCCACTAAGTTTTGCTCCAACCCAAACACCTGTTATTTTACCAATAATTCTAAAAAGAACATAAACCACAATGACCAGTGGCATGGTCAAAAGAAAACTTACGCTGAGGTGCATTGCAGAAAGTGTAAAGAAAAGCATAAAGATAATCTCTTTTAGGTGATTGTCAAACTCCTCTTTGACTAAAAAAAACTCATTTGAGAGATTTGCCATTACTACACCCATAACCAGTGAAGAGAAGAGCGGTTCCAAGTTCCAGTACTGACTCAAACTATAAACCATAAATATCATTCCCAAGGTAGAGGTGGTTTTCATGCTTGGTTGATTGATAAAAATTCGGTCGATTAACTCAGAGATAATAGCACCCACTACCCCCAAAAGAATACTCAGTACAATCACCCAGAAAACCGATAAAAAAGTTCCAAAAGAGCAACCACCACTATCTATCATCATGGCACTGGTAATGGTCACGATAAAACTAAAGAGTACCAACGCTATGGCATTGTCTGCTGCAACCACACTCAACAGAAATGAACTAAATTTTCCTTTGGCTTTAAGTTCATGAATTATAGCTAAAATGGTCGCGGGAGCCGTAGCTGCTGCCAAACCACCAAAAAGTAGAGCAATAGTAAGTCGTTGCTCTTCTGCAAATCCTAACCCTAAAATATCAAAAAGGAGGTAAAAACTACTACCAATAAATAAAAAGGTAAAAAATGTTTCAAAAAAAGAGACCAAAGCAATCTGTTTCCAAAACTCTTTAATAATATTATACTTTAAATTTGCCCCCACCAAAACAGCAATAAGAGAAAGGGACAACTCTGTAATAATATGTGTCTCTTCAACAAACTCATAAGTAATGATTCCTAATACCTCTGGTCCAATAATAAAGCCCAAAATAAGAAAACCTACTACATTGAGTAGACCAACTTTTGAGCTTATCCATTTGGTAAATGCACCCAGTACAAATATAAGACCAATATAAAAAAGAGTCTGCATCAGATATCTATTCCTCTCAAAAATTTTAGTAATGATACAC
The DNA here is from genome assembly GCA_022600655.1 of Campylobacterota bacterium. GTDB lineage: Bacteria > Campylobacterota > Campylobacteria > Campylobacterales > Sulfurovaceae > UBA1140. The sequence continues at coordinate 12,366 of JAHZJZ010000282.1, forward strand.
TATATTTAGCATGTTTAAACCATAAATCTTAAAATTTATGACAAAAATATACTACTAAGTTTTGTCACTACCTCATCTCTATGATAAATTTTGGTATATCGAATATTATGCTGATGAAGATGTTCCACTAACCTCTCATCATGCTCTATCAATTTCATTCGATAGTGTTCAATAGCTTTTGAACTAAGCGTTTGATTTATAGGGTGAGTGGTTTGAGGGTTTATTAATTGATGACTTAGGGAAGCTTTGGGGTTCTCTTCAAACTCATCACGAACCATAACAACTATAACTTCATGCTTCTGTGCCAAAACAGATAAATCAACCAACTCCAAGAAGTCACCAATGACAAACAACAGACTCTTTTGAGCAAGATAAATCTCACCTATCTTGCTATAATCAACCCTACTACCTATAAGTTCTGACTCATAAATATCGTGAATCCCTCTGTTTATCTGAGTAAACTCTTTAGTAGGGTCATAGGTTTTTACGCTATCATTTTTAACTGTTATAAGGGTGAAAATATCATTATTATAATGAGCAGAATACCCTAAAGTTGCCAAAACCTGCACTAGAGTATTGAGCTTATCTCCAACCATAAATCGCCCATCAACTAAAGAACAAACAGCCACATTTAGCTCTCGCTCCTCATGCATCTTCTTTACATAAGGTTTACCCAGTTTTGCTGAATTAATCCAAGAGATATGACGAATATCATCCCCCTGCTCATACTCACGAAGCTCTGCAAAGTCATACCCTTGTCCTAAAATGCGTGAGAGATTTCCTCCACTAAGATGGCTATAGACATTCTCTTTGGCTTTTAGGAGAATGGTTTGGAGTTTTTGGTTCATCTGGCTCCCTCGTAGCATGGGCATTTCTGCCCACGATGAACTGCTAGTGAATATTTTTCGTGGGCAGAAATGCCCACGCTACGGTATCGCCACACGTTCAATAACCCTTTTCAAAACCTCATCCACACTAACCCCTTTTGCTCGTGCTTCATACGAAAGCCCTACTCTATGACGCAACACAGCATACGCCATGGTCACAACATCAACAGGTGATACAAACTCTTTTCCAGCCAAATAAGCGTGAGCTTTAGAAGCCTTATACAAATCGATAGAGGCACGTGGAGAAGCACCATAACGTATGTTTTTATTTTCTATTCGTGTTTCACGTATTAATGCTACGATGTATTTTTCAACCTCTTCATCTATATGGAGTTTATCTATCTCAGCAGCAACACTCTCTAACTCATCAGAAGAGAAAATAGCCTGTACATTTTTAGTACTTTTAGTAGCAATTCGTCGCATAATCTCTAGCTCATCAACTTCACTGTTATGCTCAACTACCAACTTCATCATAAACCTATCTAGCTGTGCCTCTGGCAATCGGTAAACTCCTTCTTGCTCCAATGGGTTTTGAGTCGCCATTACCATAAACGGTCGTGGCACTTCAAAACTATGTTCTCCAATAGTCACCTGACGCTCCTGCATCGCTTCAAGTAGAGCTGATTGCACTTTTGAAGGACTTCGGTTTATCTCATCAGCTAGAAGCAGTTGGGTAAAGATAGGACCTTTTTTGATTTTAAAGTCATTGCTCTTTGGGTCATAAATTTCTGCTCCGATAATATCAGACGGCAAAAGGTCTGGGGTAAACTGTATTCGTTTAAAGTCTAATTTTAGGGCTGAAGCTAATGCTTTAACTGTTGTGGTTTTAGCCAATCCAGGAACCCCCTCGACTAAAATATGCCCCTCACACAACAGACCAATTAACAACCCCTCAACCATCTGCTCTTGACCTATGACGGCTTTGGCTATCTCTTGTTTTAACTTCGTTATTTTATCTCTCATTTTGTTCCTCTACCATCTTCTTTATCTTATCCAAAGATATCCTCTTCCCATTATACAAAACCCTCTCTAAAGCCTCTATAGCTCTCCTATACTCTACCCTATTTTCAGAAAGTAAAAGTTTCAAAAGCTCCTTATGTGTCTTGGCTGAAGCTATCTTATCAGACAAAACATCTTCATCACTCTTTGCTAAAACCTTTTTACGCTTCCAAAAGTCACGAGGCATTAAATATCCAGCTACAAAAACCACCAAGTAACCAAACAAACTCAATAACCAAGACCAATCAAAACTCTTAGCCGATGGCGGAGTATTTTCTTTATCTAAAAGGGAAGCTTCATCAACAGGATTCACTTCTATTTTTTGAGCAGGTACTACTAACTCATAGCTCTTTTTAGTTTTAGGGTTAAACCCTTTAAAAAGCATCTTAGGCAGTTCAAAACCCTCTTTGGCAGAGAGGGCATAGTCCCACTCTATTTGGTTATCTGTCCCTTGTTCGGTGTAAAAAGTTTTAACTTTAGGCTCTTGTGTAAAGAGATGATAGTCACTACTCTCTTTTAGTAAAACTAACTTAGGGGTGTTCCCTTGACCCTCCAAAGAGACTTTTAGATGGACAGGCTCATAAGCGTTCGTGACCTCTTTATCTAGTTTATAGCTTAGTTTAAAGTCTCCTACCAACTCTGTTGCTTTAGGAATAGCCTTAACCTCTAAAACTAAAGGCTCTAAGTTGACCTCTATATCTTTTTTCACCAAACCCTTTACATTGTCTCTGTCTCCAGAGATTGCATAAGCCACTTTGTCATCATCGGTTAGTGACTTTATCATCTCTAACTCAATGGCTACTTTTCCCTCTTGTTTAGGATAAATCAGGTACTTATAGTGATGTTTCAAGTCATGATATTTTTGACTCTCTTTAAAATCTATCTGATGAAAATCATAGGCTTCACTTACTTTGGGGTTAAACTTAAAAAGCATCACTTTGGAGTGGTCAATTTGCGTAATATTTACATCTAAGATTATCGCTTCATTTTGGTAAGGAGCGTGGTTGTTTATATGAAAGTTATAGCTTATGTCATTGGCACTTAATAGCGTACCTAACAGTATCATATAAAGAAAATTACGAAACACTCTCTGCCCTTTTTAAATCATTTTTTACTCTTTGTTTTAAAGTATAACAAATCTTTAATCCATCAGAGTATAATACGGCAAAAATTATAAATAAAGACTAGCAAATGTTAAAATCCCTACTCAAAAAAATCTGTAAAAAACCAAGACAAGCAAGAAATGATATCGTTATCGTACTACCATACCAGAACCAAAAAATCCTACTCATCAAAGAGTACCGAAAACAGTATGATATGGAGATGTGGAAGTTTGTCTCAGGTGGGATGGATAAACCTCATTTAGGTAGCCTAGAGACAGCCCAAGAGGAGTTGGCTGAAGAGATTAGCATGGAGTCAAATAGCTGGTCACTCTACCATAAATTTGACAAAAAATTCTCATCAGTTAATATCTTCTACTATATCGCACAAGATCCTAAAGTAATGGAAAACCCCATTGAAAACCCTGATGAAGACGACATAATCGTTGACCAAAAATGGGTAACCTTAGGTGAGCTTTGGGAGATGGTAGATAACCAAGAGATTATTTGGAAAGAGTCAATTTTGGTGGCTATTAACTTTTTAAGAAGTAGGGTGTAGACCCCGTCTACACCGTCAAATGACGGAACAGATAATTAAATACTTCAAATATATTACACGGTGTAGTCGGGGACTCTACCAAGGCTTCTCTTCTCGTATATACCCTTCATTTATCAAATCATAAGCCTTCGAACTCATCTCTTTTTTAGAGGAGCTAAGGTCACTTGATTTAATAACTTTAACGGTTGATGTTTTGCTCTTGGTAGAACCTGTTCCTCCACTGCCTCCTACCTGTTCTTCTTGTTTTGAACTTGCTTTCTCTTTGGCTTCTGCATTATTGTTTGAACTACTCGTTGCTTCAGGGGAACTGGGGTTGGTAAAGCCTATTTTTGAGCTGTCTATATTTTGTTGGAAAATGACTACTTTTAAATTATGTAGGGTGTCATTGTCCTCTCCAAGTTGCAGGGCTTGGGTGTAATAGTTTTTGGCTTTATCAAAATAGGCTAATTTGGCTTCACAATTACCCAGTTCATAGAGAAGTTGCTGTTTGATATTTGGGTTAGTGCTTTTGATACTTTTTAAAATATTTTTGGCTTGTTTGTATTTTTCTAACTGGTAGTAAGTATGGGCTAAAGTGAGTTGTGACTCTAGGGTTGGGGTTTCTATTTTTGAAAGTTGTTCTAATGTACGGTTATACTCTTTTTGTTCATAATAGAGATAAGCTTTACCAAGGTGGTAACTATCAAAGCAGCCTCTATTTTGCACCAGCTCATCAGCTTGAATATTTATACCCATGAGTGCTAAAAGGGCAATCACTTTCAGTGAAAATCGTGTGGCTGATAAGAAGAGTAGTATCAGAGCTAACAATGTAGGCAAATGGTAGAGTTCTATGTAGCCTTGTATCTCCCTATCTATAGTATGTTTTAAAGCTTTTTGTTGCTCTATCCATGTTTGGATTTTGTTTGCTGTATTTGAAACTCCGTCAAACTCAATTATTGCTCCTCCACTCTGCTTTGCTAAAGTTACGATGTCTGGGTTAAACTTAGAAACCACAATATGCCCCTCACTATCTTTAAGGAGTCGGTTCTCTTTGGTACTAATGGTTGAGCCTTGTGTGGTTGCCATGGCTATGGCTAAGATTTGTATATGTTTCTCTTTGGCAAAGGTAGTTAGCCCTTCATTTATCACCTCATCGCCTCCATCAGAGAAGAGTATGAGCAGTTTCTCTTGGTCAGGGAACTGGGCTACTTTTTCTAAAAGTTTTTGAAGATTTGTACCTTTAGTTAAAATGTATTCGCTCTTTAGACTATCTAGTGCCATACTTACCAAAGCATGGTCGGTAGTGGGTGGAGAGAGTAACAGTGGGTTAATGGTAAAACCCATCAAAGCGACTTGGTCATGCACATTCTCTTTTAAAAAAGCTTTTATGGTTGCTCTACTTGCCTCTTGTCTGTTGGGTTTAATATCTTCAGCACTCATAGAAGCTGATAAATCAAGGGCCATAACCAAGGAGTGGGCTGGAGTGTTCTGTTTGGTTGGAACTTGAGGGATAACAGGTCTAGCAATAGCAATAATAAGCAGACCTAGTGCCAACCAACGCAGGTTCTGTTGTAGACTCTGCTTTGGCTCTCGTCTCCATAGATAAGCGACTAAAGGAATGAGTAGCCATAAAAACCAAGCATAGACAAAACTCATACGCTCTCCTCATAACGCCATAGTAGGGTAAAAAGTCCTAAAACAGCTAACAGTAAAGGGTAAAAGAAGAGCTGTTCTCTATTGAGGTACTGCTCTGAACGAATAGGACTTGGCTCTAAACCATCTATGCTCTTATAAACTTTTCCTAGCTCATCACTGGAAATTGCAACAAAACTTTTTGCCCCACTCTCTTTAGCAATGGTTGAGAGTAACCCCTCATCATAATCACCTTTGTTACCAATACCTATGGTATAAATTTTAACCCCCTGCTCTTTTGCTAAATTGACAGCTTCTCTAGGTGAACTCTTTCCTGCATTGTGCTGACCATCAGTTAAGAGTATAAGAACCTTTGATTTTGCCTCTCCAGCATTCAGGGTTCTAAGCCCCTGCATCAACGCATCACCTATGGCTGTACTGGTTCCTGCTATGCCTACATCACTCATGAGGTCAAACATTTGAGCTAATGCATTGAGGTCATAAGTTAAGGGTGAGGCTGAATAGGCATAGGAGCCAAAGACAACCAATCCTACATTGTCATCATGTCGTTTTTTTATAAAAGCTTTTGCAAGAGTGGTAGAGACTTCATATCTGCTCTGAGAGCTATTATCGGTGTTAAACCCTCGCTCTGCCATAGAGCCACTGGTATCGAGTACCAAAACCAAATCTCGCCCTTTTTTTTGACTGGATAGCTGTGACTGATAAGCAAAAGGGTTCGCCAAAGCCAACACCAACAGTGTGTAGATAGCCATTAACCATAGCGTTAAGTTATCCCAAGCCAATGTCTGTTTAGGAAGCCATTCAGGTTTAGAGAAATAGAGCGTTTGGGCTTTAAGTTTGCACCAAATGAAACAGGGAAGCAGTAGCAATAACAACAGTGCTAATGGATACATCAAACTAAACTGCATAACCTTTTTTCCCCTTTTTAAGGACAATTCTATCTTTTATGTGGTTAAAGTGAAATAAGTAGCGTGGGCATTCCTGCCCACGATGAACTAATAATAAATATCTTTCGTGGGCAAGAATGCCCACGCTACACGATTTGATATAAAGGAACCATACAATGAAACTAGGTGGGATAAAACTAAGCAACCCCTATTTACAACTACCTGCTCTCTGTTACGACAGGGTTAAGCCTCAACCTCTTAAAAATCCCTATCTTATTCATGCCAATGCAGATGTAGCAGAAATGTTAGATATAGATGAAAAAAGTTTAGAGAGTAGTGAGTTTGTTCACTTCATTAATGGTGACTTAGCATTAGAGGGGAGTGATACCTTTGCGATGTGTTATGCGGGTCACCAGTTTGGGTACTTTGTAGAGCGACTGGGCGATGGACGAGCGATTAATATTGGAACGGTTAACAACCTACATATGCAACTCAAAGGGGCTGGTCGTACGCTCTACTCTCGTCAAGGTGATGGACGAGCAGTATTACGTTCCTCTATTCGTGAATATCTTATGAGTGAAGCGATGCATGGATTGGGTATTGAGACTACTAGAGCATTGGGTATTATTGGTTCAGAGCAACAGGTATTTCGTGAAGATTGGGAAAGCACTTCTATTGTGCTACGGGTCTCTCCTTCATGGATTCGATTTGGTACCTTTGAGTACTTTGCTCATAGCAAAAACCATAAAGAGTTAGAGGCTTTGGTTGACTATGCCATAGAGGAGTCTTACCCTCATCTACTCATAGAGGAGAATCGTTACCTACTCTTTTTTATGGAAGTGGTTGGTAAAACAGCACGACTCATGGCACAGTGGCAAAGTGTAGGGTTTAATCATGGGGTGATGAATACAGATAATATGTCTATAGCAGGACTGAGTATCGACTATGGACCATATGCCTTTTTAGATGACTATGACCTTAACTACATCTGCAACCATACCGATAGAAATGGACGTTATAGTTTTGGTAACCAACCTAGCATTGGTGAATGGAACCTCAAAGCCTTAATGGTAGCACTCTCTCCTCTAGTAGACAAAGCATCAATGGAACAGATGTTAGCCCACTACGGTAGACTATACTCTAGGCATTTCTTATACCTTATGGGAGAAAAAATTGGATTAGATAGAGCCATAGAGGATGATTTTGAACTGATTAAACATCTACTAGGTATGATGCAGGGACTGACCATAGACTATACCCTCTTTTTTAGAACACTAAGTCACTACAGTGGTG
>JAHZJZ010000020.1 GCA_022600655.1 Campylobacterota bacterium
AATAAATTTGCTGTCCATCTACTGAAATAAATAAAATTTTTTCCATATCAACCCCTCAATAATTTTTTTATTTTTTGCTTAACAAAGCTTAACTTTTTATGAAGACCTATAGTGTTATATATACCAAAAAAAGGAGCTAAATTTTTATATAAGCTTATATTCCTATAAAGTGGTTCTTTGAATCCAAATGAAGTTATCTTTTGATGTGCTTGTTTACACAATTCTTTATTTTCAGGATAATTATTAAAAATAAAATCAGAATATACTGTTGCCAATGCTTTTTTTACTTTTTCATTAACTAGTTCATCTTGAAAAATTTTTTCATATTCTTCATATGACGTTAGTCTTGAGGCTTCAGATTTTGGAGACTTTTTTCTAGATATACTATTTGTATTATCAACTCGACAATATACAATTGACTCTTTTTTATATATGACTTGACTACTTATTGAAGCTACTTTTGCGAAGAAAACTCCATCTTGATTTTTTAATATCTGCTCATCCCAACCATGAACCTCTTCTATCAAATGTCTAGGTGTAAGCCAACTGTGTATCAATACAGAGTTGGAACTACTCCACAAATCAAGTAGAAACTCTTTTGCATCTCGATAATCTTTCGTTATAGAGTTATAATTCCAAGAAAAATTTTTATCTTTTTCAAAATATTTCACATCTCCAAAAATTATTGTTTTTTCATTACTATTTTTAAATCTTTCAATTTGGGTCAGAATTTTATTTTTCTCTAATAAATCATCAGCATCCAAGTATTGTATATAATCACCTTTTGATTTTTGAAAGGCTAAGTTTCTGGCTTTGGGTGCTCCACTATTAGACTGTTGATAGACAAATACATTTTTATGTTTTTTTGAAAACTCCAGTGCTAGATTAAAACTATTGTCAGAAGAACCATCGTCAACTACTACGATTTCAATATTTTTATAGGTTTGATTTAGGCATGATTCTATTGTTTCTTGTATATATTTTTCACTGTTATACAATGGAATTAGTATTGAGACGAGTTTATTATTCATAGTTTAGTTCTTATTTTCATATGCTTGAGGTTTCTTGATACATTTTTGAAAATTTTTAATTATAAAAATGATTTGTTCAATCTCTCTTATCAGAAATTGTCTAAATATATTTATTGTTTTAAATAGTTGAAACAAGTAAAATTTCTTTAGATATTTTCTGATCACATTAGAAAAAGACTTGTTATTTTCTTTGTAATATCCCATTAGATGAGAACGTTCAAGTTCTAGATTGCTTTGTTCCCCAAAGTATGGATCTACAGATACTATTTTTGGCATAATTCCATATAGGTTGACATATGTTTCATCCCCAGTATATCTATCTATCGGTTTCTTAATCCTTTCTCCTGTAGCATTCAATAATGTTCTGGCTCCTGCTTTATTAATAATATAACCAGCACCACTAATCATTGGGGATATAAATCTACCAACTTTTAAATTATCAGATATTTTATTTCTACTTGAATAGTTGATACAATATTTCTTTTTATAATAAGTTTCTTTATAGTAGCTCAATAACACACATTCCCAATCTTTTGGAAAACTTTTAATGTTATTAAAAACATCTAATATCTTTCCGTCAATTTGAACATCATCCTCTAATATCAATGTATTTTGAATATTGTCTTCAAGCACTTTTTTATAAATACTTAAATGGCTCAACATACAGCCAATTTCAGCCTTTGACATAGGTCTTCCATTATACTCTATTGCTAAGTTTTCATCATAAACAGAATTAATTTCTGCATTTGATAAGTCTTTACCATATACTGCATCTATAAATTCAAACTCTAAATTGAGACCTTGCAGTACCTTTTCCATATTTTTTCGCTTTTGAACATCTTTTTTTAAATTTATGACAAAAATTTTTACATTTTGCATTTTATCCCCTTAAGTAACTAATTTATCTCTAAACCATCTCAAATAAAGTGCTATATCTACCCCAAAAATTTTAACTATCCATGAAATTTTTGGATTAAACTTTATTAACGGTTCTTTATAACCCAACTTTTTCAATTTTGAATATACTTCTTTTTTTATATCAATATGCACTGGAAAGTGAAATCTATAAAAATTTGAGTAGAGTTTAGCAGTAGCATAACGTAGATTATTTTTCTCGATATCCTTACCTAAACACTCTTCATATAAATTGAGTGATTTTAAATGAGAGCGAATACTCTTTATGGAAAAGTCAGAAGATATGCTATTTTGATTGTCTTGTCTATAGTAGACAAGACTATCGTTCACATATAATATCTTAGAGGAATTATAAGCAACTCTTGTAAAAAATTCTCCATCATCATTAAATGTTAAATCAGTACTCCAACCACCTACTTTTTCATTTAATTTACGTGATATTAACCAAGATGGACCTATAAAGTATTCTGAATTTCTCCATGCGTCTTCTAAGAAAAATAAAGTATCATCATAGTTTTTTTCTATTGACTTTTTTATATATAAGAAATTTTCAATATTATATGAAAATCTTACCCATTTCCCAGTAGTTACAATATCATCTTGAAAATTATATTTTCTTAATACATTCATTTGAGATGATATTTTATCTGGATGCATAATATCATCAGCATCAAAGTATTGAATATAATCCCCTTTAGATTCATTAAATGCATTATTTCTTGTTGATGCAGCACCACTGTTTTCTTGATTAAAAACAAAAATGTTACTATATAAGTTTTCATATTCTTTTGCCAACTTCAAACTATTATCAGTTGAGCCATCATTTACTATGATGATTTCTATATTTTTATATGTTTGATTTAATAGTGATTCAATTGTTTCTTCAAAATATTTTTCTGCATTATAAAGAGGTACTAATATTGAAACTAAAGGATTATTTATCATTATTTGTTCCTTTAGGTTTTTTATTTACTACTGAATAATGACCTGTTAAATATTTTTTTAGTTCATGTAAAAATCTGCTAAAAGGATAAAATACAAGCAAGTCAAATATAGATATAGGTTTACCTTTATTCAATCTATATGATATAACTTCAAGCTTTCTTCTTTTTTTTGATAACATTTTTTTATGTTTTAAATGCCATTGATTGCTACCTTTTATTTTATTATAAGGATTAGTTATTCTAGAATGATCATGATACATTAAACACATTGGTTTCTGTACTGCTTTGGCTAAAGGTTTAATTTTTAACATCCTAATCCACATATCATAGTCTTGACAAGCAACCATTTTTTCATCATATAATCCAGCTTTAAAAAATAAATCTTTTTGTGCTAAAACAGAATTACCAGCATGATTCCTTTCCAAAAAATCATTTAATGTATATTCATTTTTTAATGAAATATTTGTTTTCTTTCCATTTATTTTAGAGTAAGTCTCAAAACCTGCAAAAACAAAGGCATAATCTTCATCATATGCGTTAACGAGTTTTTCTATTCTTGTAGGGTACATCTCATCATCGTCATCAAAACATGTTGCATAATATCCTGAAGCTTCTTTTAAAGCTAAATTTCTTGCATGATTTGCTCCCTTAGCTATTTCACTTCTAATATATTTTATATTTGAATTTAACTTTACAAAGGCTTCCATAAACTCTTTTGTTTCATCAGAAGAACCATCATCTGAAACTATAATTTCTATATTTGGATAGGTTTGATTTAAAATTGATTTTAAAGTTCTTTCTAATAGTTTTCTTCTATTATGAGTTGGTATATATATAGATACTAATGGTTGATGCTCTTCTATCATATCTTTTCCTTTATTTATTTCTAAATTCATTAACTAAAATGTTTAAATCTTTATAGACTATTTTTAATAGAGCTAAATAGATAATTGCCCCACTAAAAATTAAAAGTATTAATCTAATAAGTTCGTAGGTTATATATTGTTCTAATACTATTTCTATAAAAAAAACTCCTATTGCCATAAATATTGAAATTATGAAAATAGGTAAAAGTTTTAATAATCCTTCTTTTACAGACAAATCTATTTGTCTCCATGCTATCAAAAGATTTGGATATAACATAAGAAGATTGGCTCCTAGATAGGATATGGCTACTCCTTCTACTCCAAATTGAATACCAATAATAAACGATGCTACAGTGACAATAGCATTAATAGTACCAATCTTGAACATACTATTGACATTACCTTTGGTCATAAATAGTGACCCTACAGTTGTTACGATAGATTGCATCATGCCTATGGGGGCTAAAATAAGAAGTAAACTACCAAGATTCTGCCACTTATCTCCAAAGATAACAGCTACCAATAAATCTGAAGTTGCCATTAAGCCACTCATTAAAGGAAAAGTGATTAGTGCAATAAAAAAGATAACTTTTAAGTAGACATTTTTTACTCTTTGATTGTCATGTTTTATCTCTGATAGAGCAGGAAATAGTACTCGAATAATAGTATGAGAAATATTTTGGAGAGGATAAAGCATAATGGTATAAGCTATGTTATAAATACCTAAACTAGTAGAGCCTAAAAATTTCCCTATCAAAAAGTTGTCAGCATTTCTTGCAAAGTAGTTAATTAATGTAAAGCCTGTTAAATTTGATGTAAAATGAAAAATCTTTTTTAATTCTTGAAAAGAAAAAAATAATTTTGGTTTCCAATTTGAAAAAAACCATGTCAATATCATTCCAATTAATCCATCTGCTAAAGCTCGAATAACAAGACTATAGACACCATAACCTTTCATAGCAAAAGCAACTCCTATAATAAAACTTCCTAAAATAGAGATATTTCCAATAATTGTAGTGGTTTTAAAATTAAGACTCTTTGAAAATAAAGTAGCATGCACACTACTTAAACTAGCAATAATAAATGTCAATGCAGCGAATCTTAACATTGTTTCTATTTCAGGATTCTCAAAAAATATACTTATATACGGAGCTAATATAAATAGAATAAAATAGAATAAAATACTTGTTCCAATATTAAAAAAGAAAATTGTTGAGAGAAGGTTTTCAGACGGTTTATCTATATGAATAATAGCAGCAGATGTCCCCATACCCACAAACATATTTAAAAATCCAATAAATATCATGAGTATAGCATATACCCCATAATCATCAGGAGTAAGGATTCTAGCTAAAATAACGATACTGACAACTTGCATAATTTGTCTAAAAATATTGCCTAGTGTAGCCCATTTTGCACTAGATATAAACTTACTTTTAAGGCTCACTTATAACTCTTTCAATTTTTTGTTCAAAGATTCTCGGAGAAAAATTATTAATATATACTTTATAAGCATTTTCAGTATAATTATTAATTTTATGAGAATTATTGAAAATTAACTGAATACCTTCTGCAATTTCTTGTGGATTACTAGACTCAGTTATGAAAATATCATCTTTACAACTAAAAAATTCTTTTAACGCTTTTGTTCTCATTGTTAAAACAGGGATTTTCATACTAGTTGACTCTATAAGCTTATTAATTAAAACTGTTTTAGCTTTATCACTATCACCAAAACTACCAAGTGCTAAATCACATTTACTTATTAAAAACTCTTCTAGTTTTCCATTTTTAAATGTATAACTATTGATTACTTCAATTTCCTTAGACAAGTCTAATTTTTTTATTTTTTCAACATACTCTCTTGCATTTCGCTCTGAGTCACCAAATATATATAGCTTTACCTTAAAGTTTTTCTTTTTTAAAAGATTAATAGCCTCAATAATATTATCTATTCCATGTAAAGGACTATAGCTCCCCCACCAACATATCGTAGGAATAGTATTTTTATTTTCTTCTTTAAATTTATGAGGTTCTATACATAAAGGAACTATATGAACTCTTTTTTGGTCTACATTCAATAAACTACAATAGTATTCTTTCTCTGCATTATTCAAAAAAATTACTTCATTAGCTAGTGTTAAAATTATTTTTTCTATATAAAAAAGCTTTTTGATTTGAAATTCTCTTTGGATAAGTTTTCTATCTAAAACTTGTGTATCATAAATGGATATATAAAAGTCAATAACTATTCGTTTTCTAAAAAGCTTTGCTACTAAAATATGAGCTAAATATTTTTCATGGTTCATTGCTAAAA
>JAHZJZ010000283.1 GCA_022600655.1 Campylobacterota bacterium
TATTGAACGTGTACTCATTTTTTCGATATTAGAAAGAGGTACTAAAAAAGAGGTCAATTTTGATAAAGAGATATATCGTGTAAAAGATAAAATACACTTTGTTAAGTTACTAGATATCTACTATTTGGGAACGAAATATCTTATTATTGAAGTTGATGAAGATAGAAGTTGGTATACCGATACTATTATTAATATCATTGCCATTGGAACCATTACCCTATTGATTTTGGGTATTTTTGGACTCTTCTTTGTGAAGCTTTTTTTACGACCTATGAAAAACTCTATTGAACTGCTTGATAACTTTATTAAAGATACGACACATGAATTAAACACACCTATCTCTGCAATTTTAGCCAATATAGAGATGATGGATACCTCTATTATGGCGGAGAAAAATATTAAAAAACTCTCTAGAATTAATATCGCTGCTAAAACTGTCTCTCATCTCTATCAAGATTTGACCTTTTTGGTACTAGGACATCAGACGCAGTCTAGAGATGAGTGGATAGAGTTAAAAGAGTTAATTGAGTCAAGAGTTGAATATTTCTCTGTTTTGGCAACATCAAAACGTATAACATTCACTTTGGATTTGGAAGAGAAGAAAATTTATATCGATGCAGCTAAAATTGCCAGAGTTGTAGATAACTTAATTTCAAATGCTATTAAATACAATAAACGCTCAGGAAAAATAAAAATAGTACTACGTGAAGATTATCTTTTGGTAGCCGATACAGGTATAGGCATAGAAGAGGATAAAGTCTCAGCGATATTTGAACGATATAGTAGATTTAACAGTAGCGAAGGTGGATTTGGAATTGGTCTAAATATTGTTAAAAGTATTATTGATGATTATGGTATGAAAATTCGTGTCAATTCTATTGTCAAACAGGGAACAACCATCAAAGTTTATTTTTCAAAAGGTGGAGCAGATGATTAAAAAAATTGTATTACTGTTGTTATTAAGTACGGCAATATTTGCTGAACCTCTCAAAGAGCATGAAAAAGATAATATCTATACACGAAACTGTATCCCTTGTCATGAGTATCTTCCTTCTACTTTAGAGAGGCTTTTTATGTCTTATCTAAAGGTTTATAGTGGGGAGTTTACCTTTAAAGAGACCCTTAAAGCTTTTTTACGTAAACCAGATGTAGAGATGTCTGCAATGTCCGATATCTTCTTAGACCGTTTTTCTGTCAAAGATAAAAGTGATCTAAGTGATGAAGAGATAGAAGAGGCTGTCAATATCTATTGGGAGATGTATAACGTGCGTAATAAATTACGCTAAAAGTATTATTCTGCTACAATTGCCACCATTTTAAAATATAAACTCATTTGTTTAAGGAACCACTCACAATGTCTTGTCATAAATCATATATTTACTACCCCAATTTACTACGTTAACGATGTCGCTCACATAGGTCACGCTTACACCACTATTATCGCTGATACACTAGCACGATACGCACGACTTATTGGTCAAGAGACTTTTTTCTTAACAGGAACCGATGAACATGGTCAAAAAATAGAAGAGTCAGCTAAAAAAAGAGGCAAAGAGACCAAAGCTTATGCTGATGAAATCTCGGCTACTTTTAGAGATCTTTGGGATGAGTTTGATATCTCTTATGATAAGTTCATACGAACTACTGATGAAGACCATAAAACAGGTGTTCAAAAAGCTTTTTCTAAGATGCATGATAATGGTGATGTCTATAAAGATAAATACCAAGGTCACTACTGTATCTCATGTGAGACCTTTTTCCCTGAAGTTCAACTGGTCGATGGCGAATTTTGTCCAGACTGTGGTAAAAGTACCAGCATCGTTGAAGAGGAGAGCTACTTCTTTAGACTCTCTGCGTATGAAGATAAGCTTTTGGCATGGTACCGAGACAATCCAGAGTGTATCTTACCAAAGAGCAAACGAAATGAGGTGATTCGTTTTGTAGAGGGTGGACTGAATGACCTCTCTATTACACGAACCTCTTTTGACTGGGGGGTTAAACTTCCAGAGCAGTTCAATGACCCAAAACATGTGATGTATGTTTGGTTGGATGCACTTATGAACTATGTAACTGCACTGGGGTATGGAACTGATGATAAAAATATCGACTTCTGGCCAGCCAGAGTTCATCTTATCGGTAAAGATATTTTACGCTTCCACGCTATCTACTGGCCAGCATTCTTGATGAGTTTAGATTTACCTCTACCAAAACATATCGGAGCTCACGGTTGGTGGACACGAAATGGTGAGAAGATGAGTAAATCAAAAGGGAATGTGGTCAACCCTAAAGAGGTTGCTGACGCGTATGGTTTAGAGAACTTCCGTTACTTTATGCTTCGTGAAGTACCATTTGGTGGAGATGGTGACTTCTCACAAACAGCACTAATCGATAGAATCAACTCTGATTTAGGAAATGACCTAGGAAATCTGCTTAACCGACTAATCGGTATGAGTGGAAAATACTTTGAGGGTAGAGTAGAGTGCGACTTGGTGGGTAAATACTATCAAGCAGAACTCGATGAGGTTAATCGCTCAATTGATAGACTTGAACCAATGCTTTTTGAGCTTCAACTTCATAAATATCTTGAAGAGCTGTGGCGACCACTTACCGTAGCCAACAGAGCTATCGATAAGTATCAACCATGGGTGATGATAAAAGAGGGTAAAACCGAAGAGACTATGGCACTTAATGGACTAATAGCGATGATTTTAGCACAAGTCTCACTTATGCTACACTCTTTTATGCCAAAGACCACTACAACCATTGCTAACGCTTTAGGGTTTGAGATTACCCCTGAGAGCTTTGAAGCATTGATTCGTAACAATGGTATCTTAGAGCCATTTGTAACAGCTAAAAGAGAGCCACTCTTCCCTAGAATCGAAGAGCAACTCTTAGTAGAGAAAAAGCCAGTTGAAGAGGCTAAACCAGCTAAAGAAGAGAAGAAAAAAGAGGGTTCTAAAAAAGAAGAAGGTATCGCTCTGATTGGCATCGACCAGTTCTTTGAGACCTCTTTAAAAATTGGAACCATCATTAAAGCTGAAGAGGTGAAAAAGAGTAAAAAACTTCTACTTCTTCAAGTAGACATCGGTGAAGATGAACCTAGACAGGTAGTAGCAGGAATTAAAGAGTGGTACGGTGCTGAAGAGTTAGTAGGAACACAAGCGTGTGTGGTCGCCAACCTTAAACCAGCTAAACTGATGGGTATGAAGAGTGAGGGGATGCTCCTTGCAGCTAAAGATGGTGATGGACTCTGTTTGATTCGTCCAGAAAAACCAAAAACTATCGGTACTCCGATAAGCTAGGGTGTTTATGAAAATAGAAGACTTACTAAATTTAACCTCAGGAACAGTGATTTCTGAACCAACCATTACAGCCGTTAACTCAGTGACTGTTTACCCTTCAAAAATAGAAGAGGGTGACCTTTTTATATCGAATGACCCTACAGAGATAGCCTCTGCTTTAGAGCATGGAGCGTATGCTATTATCTTCTCTGACCCAGCTGTTAAGATTACCGACAGTGAAGTGGCATGGATACAGGTTGAAGATATTCAAAAAGCAGCTTTTAAACTGATTCGTTATGTACTTATTAGCCGTGAAGCAAGTTTTTACTTGTTTACTGAGCATGAGTTGTCGTTCTTTAAAATGGTAGTAACGCAAAAAGGAAACATCGAAATTCTTCCAGATGATTGGCGAAAGATGTTTGAAAAAATTCTCAACTCCTCACAAAAGATGTTCATTGGAACCAACAGTGAACTGATGAAGATGATAAAACCCGATGTCACTACCATGAACAAAGAGGCAAGTTGTGAAATCATCACCGATACACTCTTTAGAACCACTTTTAAAATCAATAGCTACATCTACCAAGAGAAAGAGATTACCCCATTTCATGTAGACTACCTACAACGCATTGCTGAGTTCTGTGACAAACATGACTTACCGTATGACTTTGACAGAGTTAAATACACCAAACACTTTACCCCTGTATTTATCGACGGATTTTTAAATGTCATGAAGCCAAGCAAAAGTGACAAAGTAGCCATTTTTACCGATAACTTAAAAGATATCTACGAAGCCAGAGAGTATGTACGGTACAATGGTGCATGGGTAAAAACCATTGTGATGACTCCCCCTAAGACTAAAGTAGATGGTGTCGATAGACCAAGCTGGTATGAAAATGTCGATGAGGCTCGTGAGATTTTAAAAAATGCCTATTTTAACTATGCCTTTGTTTATGCTCTTGATAGAGGTATGTTGCCTAAGATTAAAGAGGAGTATTCGCTTTTTTAATATCACCTTATTTTCTTTTTCAAGAGTACTTACCTAAGTACTCTTTCTTCTAACCTATAAGCCAACTTCGCTATAATCCCAAAATTATAATTTTTAGATATAAAGGCAAAATAGATGGCAATTGAAACTGTAAATTCAACAGAAGAGTTTAAAGCATTGGTAGAGGAAGTGAAGTCACAAGAGGGGTACAGAGACCCAATCGCATTTGGTATTGCTAGAGTCGATAGAGGGCAGAAAAATGCAGATAAGGTGCTTCAGGCAAACTATGCACTGATTAATTGGAATGAGAACTTTGGTTCGGCTGCAGTGTTTATTAAGGCACTTAAAGAGGCTAGATGTGAGATTGACTGTTCTGGCACAGAGTTTGTAGCAACTATTAATGATGCGTTTGTCAAGAATGCAATGGCTGCGTTTGCTCCATACATTGGTGAAGCGATTGGTGAGGCTCATAAAAATGTACAAGTGATTAAAGCGTTAGCATCTATGGAAGATGTGGCGAAAAACTTTAGAATTACATTCCTATTTGAAGAGGCAGCTCCAAAGAGTGTTGAGGCAGTTTATCTTAAACTTTATGCTCTTTCACAAAGCAAAGCAGGACTTAGAACACTAAATCTTGATGGTGCATTCGGAATTCTTTCAAACGTTGCATGGGTAGGAAACACTCCATATGAGCTTGAGTACTTAAGAGAGAATGAAATCGAAATGAAACTTAACGGTACATTCCCAACGATTGACTCGGTAGATAAGTTCCCAAGATTCTTACAACATATTATCCCTGCAGATAATACCCGTATTTTAGAAGCGTCTAAAGTTAGAATGGGAGCTCAACTGGCAGCTGGAACAACGGTAATGCCAGGTGCATCGTACATTAACTTTAATGCTGGAACATTGGGACCTGTTATGGTAGAGGGTAGAATCTCTAGTTCTGCTATTGTTGGAAGTGGTTCAGATGTTGGTGGTGGTGCAAGTATCTTAGGTGTTCTTAGTGGTACGGATGGTAACCCAATCTCTATTGGTGAAAATACGCTTCTTGGTGCAAATTCAACTTGTGGTATTCCTTTAGGTGATGCGTGTATTATCGATGGTGGTGTGGCTATCTTTGCTGGAACTAAAGTTAAAATATCTGAAGCTCAATTAGCGAAAATTAACGAAGCAAACCCAGAGGCAAACCTTGAAGCTCAAGAGACCTATAGAGCTGATGCACTTCAAGGACTTAACGGTCTCCACTTTAGACAAAACTCGACAACAGGTGAGTTTGTTGTAAATAGAAGTACAAGAGAAGTAAAGCTTAACGCTGACCTTCACTAAGGATAGAGTATGGAAGAGTTAGACATAATTAAACGCGTTTTTCTTTTGGCAGTAGCCAAAAGAGAAGAGGGTGAGAGTATGAAAGATGTTTTAGAGACTTTGGTTAACACAGGTATGTTTGATTTAAAAGAGGGAAAGCAAGTTTTAAAAGAGCTTCGTGACTCTAAACATATTGTGGGTGAGAACCTCTCTATGACAGGTGCTATCGAAGCGGATAAAGCAGAAAAAGAGTTTAAGCAATAAATATTTTTTTGGAAACGCAAACTTTAGTTGCGTAAAATAGTGGGCGAGGCTAAAGCCATCGGTTCCGAAAGGAAGGAGCAAAAATGCGAGTAGATAAATGGTTAGCCGCTGTTAATGTTATTAAAAGACGAACCATCGCTTCTGATATGGTCAAAAGTGGTGTGGTTTATGTTAATGGTATGAAAGCTAAAGCGAGTAAAAATGTTGCTGTTGGTGATAAGATAACCATTGAGTACCTTAAAGGTGCTAAAGAGTTTGAAGTGTTGCAGATACCTACTACAAAAACGATTCCCAAAAGTCAAAAAGAGTTGTTTGTTAAAGAGTTGTAATCTTTCGTGGGCAAGAATGCCCACGCTACAAATAATATTTTGCTATAATTAATTAATCAAAATATTTATTATTGGAGAATATCATGACCAGCACTAAAGAACAATTTGAAAAACTATTTAATAATGAACTTTCTACTGAAGATGCACGAGCATTTTTAGTTGACCTTTATGAAAAAGGTGAAACTTTTGAAGATATAGCCACAGCTGCCTCTGTGATGCGTGAACACTCAGTTAAACTTCCTATCTCTGAACTTTTGCAAGAAAAAGCCATTGATGTTGTGGGTACAGGTGGTGATAAGAGTGGAAGCTTTAATATCTCGACTACGGTTTCACTACTTTTAGCATCACTTGGTTCAGTTGTCGCTAAACATGGTAATAGAAGCATCACCTCAAATTCAGGTTCGGCAGATGTTTTAGAGAGCTTGGGTGTGAATCTTAACTTAACACCAGAGCAACAAGTTAAAATGTTGGAAGAGACAGGATTCTGTTTTATCTTTGCGATGAATCATCACCCTGCTATGAAGCATATTATGCCTATTCGAAAATCAATTGAGCATCGAACTATCTTTAATATTTTAGGTCCTTTAACCAATCCTGCAGGAGCAAAGAAGTATCTTTTAGGTGTGTTTGACCCAGAGTATATAGAGCGTATGGCAAAAGCACTGGTTGAGCTTGAAGCATCACGAGCTTTTGTGGTAAGTTCAAATGATGGAATGGATGAAATCTCTATAGCGACCACAACACCATTTGCCTATGTTGAGGGTGGTATAGTCTCTCAAGGTATAATTGACCCTGAAGGATTTGGATTTAAACTCGCACCCAAAGAGGCAATACTTGGTGGAAGTGCTAGTGATAATGGACAGATAACACGTGATATTTTCACAGGTGAGTCCAATGATGCCATGAGAGATATAGTTATTTTAAATGCTGGATTTGCACTTTTTACCGATGGTAAAGCACGAGATATTCAAGAGGCATTTGAGATGGCAAGGCATGGGCTTGAGAGTGGTAAGGCTAGAGAGCATTTAGAGCTTATCGCTAAAGTGTCGAATGGTTTTATGTAGGGTGTAGTCCCCGACTACACCGTGCTTATAATATTTAAAATATATTAAAATTTTTAATTTTAATTTGATGGTGTAGTCGGGGACTACACCCTACAGGAAGGTAATGAAAGAGATAATTGCATCACTAGATAAGATAGAAAAAGTTGTTGACCATTTAATAGAACTACTTCCACAAAATGCTATTGTTTTTCTTACTGGTAACCTTGCTGCAGGAAAAACAACCCTAACAGCCAATATAGCCAAAGCAAAAGGCATAAGTTCAGAAGTAACTTCACCAACTTTTTCACTGCAACAGTGTTATGATAAGAGTCTATATCATTATGACTTGTATCGTATTGAAAACAGTGAATTTATGGAGCTTGGACTTTTTGAAGAGTTTGATAAGTCTGGTTGGCATATGGTAGAGTGGGGTGATGAAGCACTTAAGAGTTTTCTGTTAAATGTTGGTTATGATGTCTATACTGTGACCATTACCCCTTTTGAAGAGAGACGAAAATATATTATTGAGAAGAATTAATGCAACATACGTTAGAAGCAAAACACTTATCTAAAACCATTAAAAAGACACAGATTATTTATGATGTATCGGTTAAAGTTTCATCTCGTGAAATTGTAGGACTTTTAGGACCAAATGGAGCAGGGAAGAGTACTTCGTTTTATATGATTTGTGGGGTGACCGATGTAACTAGTGGAGAGGTCTTTTTAGATGGTGAAGATATTACTAAACTCCCTTTGAGTGCCAGAGCAAAGTTAGGGATTGGGTATCTGCCACAAGAGTCAAGTATTTTTAAAGATTTGACAGTAGAAGAGAATCTTCTCATGGCAGCCAAAGCGATGAAGCTTGATGATAAAGTTGCTAGTGAGCGTATTGAAGACTTGTTGACTCTTTTTAATATTGAACCTATTCGTAAACGTTTTGGTATTCAGCTTAGTGGTGGAGAGAGACGACGTGTTGAGATAGCAAGAGCCTTGGTCGCACAACCTAAGTTTTTACTGCTTGATGAGCCATTTGCTGGGGTTGACCCTATTTCAGTTGAAGATATTCAAAGTATTATTAAACAGTTAATTCCTTTAGATATGGGTGTTCTAATTACTGACCATAATGTTAGAGAGACGTTAAATATTTGTGATAGAGCTTATGTAATGAGAAGTGGAGAGATGTTGGCTAGTGGTACAAGTGAAGAGATAATGAATGATGAAAATGTTCGGAAGTATTATTTAGGTGAGAATTTTCATTTTTGATTAATGGTCGTCTTCAGCAGACGGCTCATACGACCAGTCATATTTTATTATGTCACGAATATTCCCAAAAAATTTGCTCTTTAGCTCTCTTTATTGATTAATCTCTATTTATAACTTCTATAACGAAAAGCTAAGGGCATCTAAGCTATAATCCCCCCAAATTATTTGTAACAATAGGATGGACACATGGAAGGTATTTTTACTTTTTTAGGAGTATTCACAGGGCATGGAATAGGTATGGTGATGGCTCACCTAATTTTAGTGGCTGGAGTAGCTCTTCTTGTTGCTAAGTACGCAACAACTACATTGAGAGCTGTACCAACTGGTACACAAAATATTATGGAAGCGTTCCTTGGAGGCGTTATCTCTATGGGTAAAGATGTTATTGGTGAAGAGAGAGCAAGAAAGTATCTTCCTCTTATTGCAACTATTGGTATTTTTGTTTTTATCTCAAACATGATTGGAATTATTCCAGGATTTGAGTCACCAACAGCAAACATCAATGTTACACTCATGTTAGCAATGGTTGTATTTATCTACTATAACTATGAGGGTATTAGAGAGAATGGTGTAAAGAGTTACTTTGCTCACTTTATGGGTCCTGTACCTGCATTGGCTCCATTAATGTTCCCAATTGAGGTTTTATCGCATCTTTCAAGAATCGTTTCACTTTCGTTCAGACTTTTTGGTAACATTAAAGGTGATGACCTTTTCCTATGGGTACTTTTAATGTTAGTACCATGGTTTGCACCATTACCAGCTTATGCACTGCTTACTTTCTTTGCAGTACTACAAACATTTATTTTTATGATTTTGACTTATGTTTACCTTGCAGGTGCTGTAGCAATGGAGGATGACCACTAATCAATGCGGTTGTCATCTCCTCTTTTAAGTCTTCTTATCAACTTTCTTTTAGGTGCATCTTGGGCTTTTGCCCTCATAGGTGCAGCGACTCTCTTTTTCTCTTTTTTAAGTGTTGGCATTATCTATGCGATATTTGGTGCTTTTTTAGGTTCACTACCAGGTCTTTTTATGGTACTGCTCATAGAGTACTTTCTTATGAGAGAAGAGAAGCTTCAAGAGTTGCGTAAACAGACCAAACTTCTTGAAGAGTTGGTATCTCAAAACAGACCGTCATGATAGCTTATGCTATTACTGACTCTTCTACCTTAAACTTTCAAACTCTACAACAAGATTTACAACGTTTTAAAACTAAAGCCAATATGATTGTCTATCGTGACAAAGTATCTTTAGATTATGCCTTTAATGCAAAAGCATTTGTCTCTGCTGCTAAGGCTTATGGTTTTGATAAAGTTTTACTACATTCAGACGTACTACTAGCAAAAAGATTAAAAGCTGATGGGGTACATTTAAGTTCTCAACAATTTAATGAAATAGACAAAGCCAAAGCTTTAGGACTCTTTATTGTCATAAGTACCCATAGCAAGGAAGAGATAGAAAAAGCAGAGCATTTAGGAGCTGATATGGTAACCTATAGTCCCATTTTCCATACACCCAATAAAGGAGAACCTAAAGGGCTAGATAGATTAAAAGAGGTGACAAGTAGTTTTACAGTGCCTATCATTGCTTTAGGTGGAATTTTGACAGTTGAGCAAATAGACAAATGCAAAGAGAGTGGAGCAAAAGGGTTTGCTTCCATTCGTTACTTTTTATAGTCTATCTCTAAAATCTTCATATTTAAACTCTTTAACCACCTCTATCGTTCCATCTTTTCGTTGAATGGCTATGGAAGGTAGAGGAACCCCATTGAAAGTGGTCGCTTTAACCATGGTGTAGTGCATCTGGTCTTCAAAGATAACCTTATCTCCTATCTGTAGTGGTGCATCAAAAGAGTAGTCCCCCATTACATCACCAGCCAAACAGCTGTTTCCTGCTAAACGGTAGGTATATGCTTTCTCTCCAGCTTTGGTACTGCCTCGTACATCAGCTCGGTAGGGCATAATAATGGTATCGGGCATGTGGGCTTCTGCAGAGGTGTCGAGTATGGCAATATCGATACCATTATGCACCATGTCCAGTACTGTTGTGACCAGCGTTCCCGTCTCCCATCCTACAGCTTCACCAGGTTCAAGGTAGAGTTGAAGGTGAGGGTATTTGGCGTGAAACTCATTTAAAATTTTGATGAGTTTATCTATGTCATACCCTTTACGGGTAATGTGATGTCCTCCACCAAAGTTTACCCATTTGAGTTGAGGTAAAAATGCTCCAAATTTCACTTCAAAAGCTTCTAAGACCTTTTCCAAAGCAGAAGCGTCTTGTTCACAAAGGGCGTGAAAATGGAGTCCATCTATTTCACTGATAAGTAATCTATCAAAATTTGCTAACGTTGTTCCCAAACGCGAATAGAGACCACAAGGATTATAGAGTTCCACAGGTGATTCCGAATACTCAGGGTTGACCCGTAACCCCAACGATATATTAGGGTTATGCTCTTTTGCCAATGGTGCAAACCGTCTGAACTGAGCAGGAGAGTTAAAGACCAAATGATTTGAAATACTAGATATCTCTTCTATATCTTCCTCTTTAAAAGCAGGACTGTAGGTATGTAGCTCTTTTCCAAACTTCTCATCAGAAAGTTGTGCTTCATTTAGACCAGAAGCACAACAGCCATCAAGGTATTTTGAGACAAGAGGAAAGCTTTGCCATAGAGCATAGCCTTTTAGTGCAAGAAGTATTTTTACTCCTGTTTGATGTTTGATATGGGCTAGGGTTTTTAGGTTGTTTTCTAGGAGTTGTTCTTCTAAGAGCCAGTAGGGGGTTTTCATGTATTAAGCTTCCGTAGGGTGCGTTTCCCAACGCACCATTAATGTATTTGATGTATTATATTTATGATTTTATTGTAACAACCTTATCCATATTTTCAAGTATACCCTTAACCCTCTCTTGCCAAAGCTCCCCAAACTCTTTTTTCTCTTCAGGGTTTGCTAATCCTTGCATGAGTTTTCCCATGAGTTCTTGCATTTTAGGGTTTGCAGAAATAGAGCTTGGGTCATAGCTTACTTGTACAGTTTTACCTGTGTCTAATCGTTTGAACTCTAGAGCAGAGCTGATATCTGCGTTAAATTTCATAAGGTTGTTTCTAGCAAATTTACCATTTAATCCTTTAAAACCACTATGCTCTGTTGCCCCTGTAATCTGGGTGATGACATTGGCTATAACCCCTGTGACACCCTCTAAAGCATCACCTTTTAATGAGACGTAGATATTGCCTCTGATAGGGATTGAATCATCACTGTACAGAGCCTTTAATCCTTTGAGTGTCATAAGGTATGCACCCGCAACAGTGGGGCAGGAGTGTCCTGCTGATTTTACGATGTCTAGGTAACTAAACTCAACAACTCCATTTTCAAATGTTCCTAGGAAATTTGAGAGAGGGTCTTTGAGCGTGATGGTTGGAATGTTTTGGAAGAAGGTTGGGTAGTTTTGCATATTTAAAATAAATTCCTTTTTTTAATTAATTTTTATTTTTATTGCTAATTAAGGAATGATTATAACTAAATGCTGGTACTTGCTGATTGATTTGCGTCAATATCAAATAGTATAAAAGCATATGACTCTTGACCAGTGTCAATTTCAATCGAATACATTTATGATATCGTTTTGTTCAGGTTATGATATTCGTATAGGATTTAGGTAACCAAAAACATAGTGAATATCAAATGGTATTCTCAAAACTCTCTAAAGGAGGAGAAACGAATGGCTTTAAACAGAAGAGATTTTCTTAAAAGTGCAGCGGCAGCGAGTGCTGCTAGTGCAGTAGGGATTGCTGTTCCATCTAATCTTGAGGCGGCATCAACAGATGCTCAGAAAGATTGGCGATGGGATAAGGCAGCATGTAGATTCTGTGGTACTGGTTGTGGGATTATGTTAGCAACCAAAGGTGGTAAGATCGTTGCTGTAAAAGGTGACCCTGAAGCACCAGTAAACAGAGGGCTTAACTGTATTAAGGGATACTTTAATGCAAAAATTATGTATGGTGCTGATAGACTTAAAACACCACTACTAAGAGTTAATGCCAAAGGTGAGTTTGACAAGCAGGGTGAGTTTAAACCTGTATCTTGGCAACGAGCATTTGATGAGATGGAAATTCATGCTAAAAAAGCACTGAAAGCTTCTGGCCCTGAAGGGGTGGCAGTATTTGCTTCAGGTCAATATACCGTTATGGAGGGGGTTGCAGCTCAGAAGATGATGAAAGCTGGATTCCGTTCTAATGCAATTGATCCAAATGCTAGACACTGTATGGCTTCAGCTGTTGTTGGTTTCTACCAGACCTTTGGTATCGATGAGCCAAGTGGATGTTATGATGATATTGAGTTGACCGATACCGTTATCTCTTGGGGTTCAAATATGGCTGAGATGCACCCGATTTTATGGTCGCGTGTAACCGATAGAAAACTATCTGATCCAGATAAAGTAAAAATCATTAACCTCTCTACCTATAGACATAGAACTTCAGATTTAGCAGATGAAGAGATTATCTTTACACCAAACACTGACCTTGCTCTTTGGAACTATATTGCCAGAGAGATTGTTATGAGAGATGATGCTGAGAAGATTATTGACTGGGATTTTGTTAAGAAAAACATGGTCTTTGCAGCAAGTCCCGTCGAGATGGGTTACGGTATGAGACGCTCTGATGAGAAGTCGATTAAAGAGGGTAAATATACAGCCAAAGAGATGGAAATTGTCTCTAAAGAGATGAGTAAAGTGGTCTCTGAAGGTGAAGCACCTG
Organism: Campylobacterota bacterium; assembly: GCA_022600655.1. GTDB lineage: Bacteria > Campylobacterota > Campylobacteria > Campylobacterales > Sulfurovaceae > UBA1140. Next base: position 13,230 of record JAHZJZ010000283.1, read on the forward strand.
CTCTTGCTCCTTATGGATATAAAGCTGGTGATACAATGACAATGAATCCTGCAGGTCTGAAACACTGGGAGATTTCATTTGAAGAGTATAAAAAATCTTTAGAGCCATATACAGCTGACTATGTTACTAAAATTTCTAAAGGTAACCCTGACGAGAGTGATGAAGAGTTTAAGAGAAAAATTAAACTTATGGCTGATTTATACATTGAGAAATCAAGAAAAGTGGTGTCATTCTGGACAATGGGTATGAACCAACATACTAGAGGTACATGGGTAAATACATTGGCGTATAATGTTCACTTCCTTCTTAATAAACAAGCTAAGCCAGGTTCTGGTGCATTCTCGTTAACGGGTCAACCAAGTGCTTGTGGTACGGCTAGAGAAGTTGGTACATTCTGTCACAGACTACCAGCAGATATGATGGTTAAAAACCCTAAACACAGAAAAATTTGTGAAAATGCATGGAAGGTTCCAGAGGGAACACTGAACCCTGTAGGTAATCAGCACATTATGAAGATTCACAGAGATATCGAAGATGGTGTTGTTAAATTTGCATGGGTAAATGTTTGTAACCCTTACCAAGATACAGCGAGTGCAAGTCACTGGATTAAAGCTGCTAGAGAGATGGATAACTTTATTGTTACTTCAGATGGTTACCCAGGTATCTCAGCTAAAGTATCGGATCTTGTTCTTCCATCAGCGATGATTTATGAGAAGTGGGGTGCGTATGGTAATGCTGAACGACGAACACAGCACTGGAGACAGCAGGTACTACCAGTAGGTGATGCGATGTCAGATACATGGCAGTGGTTAGAGTTCTCTAAACGATTTACCATTAAAGATCTTTGGGGTGAGCAACCACTTAGAGGTAAAAATGAAGATGGAACACCTAAGAAACTTCCAGATGTTGTTGCTAAAGCTAAAGAGATGGGATATAAAGAGACTGATACCATGTTTGATGTTCTTTTTGCTCATGAGAGAGCCAAAGCGTATAAACTTGATCCAAATGATCCAATTCAAAAAGGGTATGATGATACTGAGTCTCGAGGTGATAGCAGAAATGTTAAAGGTTCAGATGGAGAAGTATTTAAAGGTTATGGATTCTTTGTTCATAATTATCTCTTTGAAGAGTATGCAGACTTTACTAGAGGTCATGCACATGACTTGGCACCGTTTGATACTTATCATAAAGTTAGAGGTCTTAGATGGCCAGTTGTTGATGGTAAAGAGACTCAGTGGAGATTTAATGCTAAGTATGATCCTTATGCGAAAAAAGAGAACAATGGTGACTTTGCCTTCTATGGTAAGTTAGCTAAAGCTCTTGCTCAAGGTGACCTTAATGGTATCAAAGATAAAAATAAGAAACCATTGAAGAACAAAGCGAAGATATTTGCTAGACCATACATGGATCCACCAGAAATGCCAGATAAAGAGTACGATATGTGGTTATCAACAGGTCGTGTGTTAGAGCATTGGCATAGTGGTACCATGACCATGAGAGTTCCTGAGCTTTATAAAGCTGTTCCTGAAGCGTTATGTTACATGCACCCAACTGATGCAAAAACAAAAGGTCTTAAACAGGGTGGTCTCTGTTGGGTTGAATCTCGTAGAGGTAAAGTTAAAGCAAGAGTTGAGACACGTGGACGTAACAGACCAAGTAGAGGTCTAGCATTTGTTCCTTGGTTTGATGAGAAAGTATTTATTAACAAAGTTTGTCTTGATGCGACCTGTCCAATGTCTAAACAGACCGACTTTAAAAAGTGTGCAGTTAAGATTTATAAGGCATAGATGATGGCTAACTCTGACAACAATAGACGAAAGTTTTTTACAACGACCCTTCAAAGCGTTGGCTTAACGGCTCTTGGTGGATTGTTGTGGAGTGGCTATAGCCATGAGGTAAAAGCATCACCATTGGTGCTTCGACCTCCAGGTGCGATTAAAGAGAGTGATTTTTTAACAGCGTGTATCAAGTGTGGTCTATGTGCTGAGGCGTGTCAAAACCGTGAGACCAATACCGACAAAGAGAGTGGTGAAGCCCGAGAAGGAACACTCATTATGGCAAAAGGTGGTGATAATCGTTTAATCGGTACACCATTTTTTGTACCGACACAAGTACCTTGTTATATGTGTGAAGATATTCCTTGTGTACCTGTTTGCCCTTCAGGTGCATTAGACTTTGATTCTCTTGTTAATGAGAAACAGGAGTTAGATATCAATAAATCACGTATGGGACTGGCTGTGGTTCATAAAGAGTCATGTATTGCTTTCTGGGGAATACAGTGCGATGCATGTTATCGTGCATGTCCTTTGCTTGATGAAGCGATTACCTTAGAGTACACTAAAAATGAACGAACAGGAAAACATGCTTATCTGTTACCTGTGGTTCATGATGATATCTGTACGGGGTGTGGACTCTGTGAAAAGGCGTGTGTGACTGAAAAACCAGCGATTTTTGTACTACCTCATGAGATATCACAAGGTAGAGCAGGTGACCACTATGTTAAAGGTTGGGATAAGAAAGACCAAGAGCGTGTCAAAGATGCTACGTCTCAAGAGACTACCACAGAAATAAGTAAAGAGGGTGCAGCTGATTACCTTAACTCAGGAGGATTGTATTAATGAAGAATATTAAATACTTACTCCTAAGAAGAGTGACTCAGGTTGGACTTTTACTACTCTATTTTGGTGCGAATGCTTATGGATGGAACGTTCTGGCTGGAACATTTGGTTCATCTCTGGTTCTAGGTACGATTCCTTTAGCTGACCCTTATACTACACTTCAAGTGTTGGCAACAGGGTTTGTTTTAGGGGCTGATGTACTTTTAGGAGCTCTGATTATTACCTTCTTCTATTTTGTTGTGGGTGGTAGAGCATTTTGTTCATGGGTTTGTCCTATTAATATGGTGACAGATTTGGCCAACTGGCTACGACGAAAGCTCAATCTTGACAAAGAAGAGGTAAATTATCGTTTCTTAAAACGTAATGCACGATACTGGATTATGGTACTTGGTTTAATAGTCTCAGCTGTAGTGGGGATTGCAGCATTTGAAGTGTTAAGTCCAATTACGATTATGCAAAGAGGTATTATCTTTGGATTTGGTATGGGATTTGCAGTGATTGTGGCTATCTTTCTGTTTGATCTCTTTGGGGTTAAAAATGGATGGTGTGGACACTTGTGTCCTTTGGGTGCAACCTACTCAATCATCGGTAAAGCGAGTCTGATTCGTGTTGACCATGATCATGAGAAGTGTACCAACTGTATGGAGTGTAAAGTGGTTTGTCCAGAGAACCATGTGTTACATATGGTCAATAAAGAGAGCATAATGGTCACCAATGGGGAGTGTACCAACTGTGGTCGCTGTATTGATGTTTGTAATGATGATGCTCTGAATTTTAGTATTCGGAACTATTTAAAGAAATAAGAAAAAAATGTGAAAATAATAAAGGAGAGAATGATGATTAAAAAGAGTCTAATACTTGCTTGTTCTATGGTCGCTCTAATTTCAATGGGGTATGCTGCAGAGAGTGAAACAGCAAAGAGTGAAACTGTAAGTAATGCAACTGAAAAAGAGTTGGGTCTTAGAAAAACTGACCTATATAGTGAAGGTGATGAAACGGTAGGTGATGTTGCAAAATATAGTAAGGCAGCAACTGGTACATCAACAAAGATTGAGAGAGCGTTTACCAATGCTCCACCAATGATTCCTCATGATGTAGAGGCAATGTTACCGATTACGATTAAGAACAATCAGTGTCTAAGTTGTCATGATAAAGCAAATGCTGAGGGGGATGAAAGCTGCAATGCCTAATCTTACAGCAATTCCTGCATCACACTATAAAGACTTAAGAGCAGAAGATCAAAAAGATTTACCAAAGTTAGCTGGAGCAAGATTTAACTGTTCACAGTGTCATGCACCACAATCAGAGACTAAACCTTTAGTTAAAAATGAGTTTACACCTGATTTCCAAAGTGATGCAGAGAAGAGTGGTTCAACACTGGCTGAAACACTTAATGTTGGTAATGATACACTAAAAGATTAATGGCTAAATCTAGACGAGATATATTTGCATCTTTCTCCTTAAAAAAAGGGGAAAGTGTAGATACAAAAGTAAGATTGCCTTACTGTGATGATTTGTCACTTTTTCAGAAACATTGCACGGTGTGTGAGTTGAAACCATGTGTTAATGTTTGTGAACAAGAGATTATTAGAATAGATGAGCAGGGTGTACCCTATTTGGTATTTGATGCAAAAGGGTGCACCTTTTGTGATGATTGCTTAGAAGTATGCCCTGAGGAGTTTCTAAACAGAGACTTAACAACTATTCAAGGTAAGATAGAGTTAAATATATTAAAATGTTTGAGTTGGCATCAGACCATGTGCTTTTCATGTAAAGACCCTTGTGTTGATGATGCGATAAATTTTTTAGGACTTTTCCGTCCTGAGATAGATGAAGAGAGATGTACTAATTGTGGCTACTGTATTGGGGTTTGCCCTGTCGATGCCATAACTATTGAAGGAGTTAAAGAGTGAGAGAACTATTTTTACTATTATTGGTTTTATTTGTATCGTTGGGGTGTAATGATGATAAAAGAGAGCCAAAGGTTATTGAGACTAAAACAGAGGTGCTTGAAGAGGTCTCAAAACCAACACACACCACACCTAAATTTCATCAAAATGGAGAA
>JAHZJZ010000284.1 GCA_022600655.1 Campylobacterota bacterium
AATTCGGAAAAATTATTTTAAAAATTGATAAAATGAATCGATTATTCTTTTTTACAAACAAAAAATATTTTTCTATTGTTTTTCCATTTTTTGTAATAAAAGAGGAAGAGGATTATCTATTTTCATTTAAAAAAAATAAGATAGAAATTGATAGCCGTCTAATATCACAAGTTATTTCTATAATTAAGTGTGATGAGTTTAAAGCTAATTGTAGTTTAGAGTTTGCTCAACCAATTTGTGATTATCAAGATGAATGTGATGAAAATTTTTGGGAGTTTTTACGAGAACTACTTTTGATGGAAGATGGATATATTCGTTATGATTATGATGCCGAGCATGAAAATGGAAATTTACATCCATTAAATCATTATGACTTATTCTATTCTAGTGATGCTACTTTTAAAATAGGATTAAATCAAGAGTTAGAAGAGAAAGATTTTCTTGATTTGTTAGATATAAAAAGTGATTGTAAATATTTAGGATAACGAGATGACGCAAACCCTAACAATCCACCTAACCCAACAAAAAAAACAAAAAGTAGGAACTCTAGCCATAAAAGACCGAAAAATCTACTTCGAGTATGACAGAGCGTTCCTAAAAACAGGCATAGAACTCTCCCCCTATAAACTACCACTAAAAGCAGGGCTATTTCGTTGTGATGATGATACTTTTGAAGGGCTTTGGGGTCTGTTTGCTGACTCTTTGCCTGATGGTTGGGGACGATTGTTGATGGATAGGTATTTGATGAAGCTTGGTGTTAATACACATTCGCTTACTCCTTTAGATAGATTGACTTATATTGGTGACCATGCGATGGGGGCTTTGAGTTATGAACCTGAAATAGAGGTGGAGAGTAGACTTGATGAGATAGTACTTGATGATTTAGCAGAGAGTTCACAAGAGATACTTGAAGGGTCTAGTGAAACTTTGCTTGATGAGTTATTGAGTTTAAATGGTTCATCAGCAGGGGCTAGACCCAAGGTGTTGGTACAGATAAGTGATGATGAAAAACAGATTATTCATGGTAGACAAAAACTAAAAGAGGGGTTTAGCCATTGGATGGTTAAGTTTGCTTCTAGTTCTGATAGTCGTGAAATAGGAGCGATAGAGTATGCCTATTCACTCATGGCAAAAGAGGCAGGGTTAGATATGCCTAAAACAGCTTTGCTAGAAGGAAAAAAAGGACGATACTTTGCTTGTGAACGCTTTGACAGAGTGGGAGACAAACGCGTACACATGCACTCGGTCGCAGGATTAACCCATAGTGACTTTAGATTTCCGACTTTGGATTATGATGATTTATTGTCTTTGACTCTGCATCTGACTAAAAATATGCAAGAGGTTGAGAAAGTTTTTAGATTGGCTTGTTTTAACCTTTTTACCCATAACCGTGATGACCATGCTAAGAACTTTTCGTTTATTATGGATGAAAAAGGAGTTTGGACTTTTTCACCTGTTTATGACATTACTTTTTCTAGTGGACCTGGAGGAGAGCATAGTACCATGTACTTAGGGGAGGGGAAGAACCCTACTAAAGAGCATTTTTTAGAGTTGGCAAAAAAGCATGGCATAAAAAAAGGAGAGCAGATTGTAGTAGAAGTTAAAGAAATGATACACCAATGGAGTAAGTTTGCTAATATAGCTGGTGTATCTGTGAGTATGCAAAAGAGTATTGCTAAAGCTTTAGATGAAATATAAAGAGATAGGTACCAAGAGTGGAAAAACATGAAAACAATCAACAAACTAAAAAAGAAACATCTAACCCAACTCCATAAACTCTATTTAGCAGAGTGGTGGACAAACACAAGAACTTTAGAAGAGACAGAGATAGCCATTAACAATTCATCGATAGTCATTGGGATTGTTGATGAGAATGATGATTTACAAGCGTTTATTAGAGTGTTGACAGATTATGTTTTTAAAGCGACTGTTTTTGATGTTATCGTCGCTGATACGGCTAGAGGTCAGGGTTTAGGTCATCAGCTTATGGAGTTGGTGGCAACGCATAAAGATTTACAAAAAGTGAAACATTTTGAGCTCTATTGTCGACCTGAAATGGCTGATTTTTATCTGTCTCACGGTTTCTCTTATGAGGTGGGTGGTATGTCGATGATGAGAAGAACGACGCTTTAGATGAAAAAAATATCCATTTTTGGTTGTGGCTGGGTTGGAAAAGCGTTGGAGCTTGAGTTAAGAAGAGCGTATGAGACCATGGCTTCTGTGGCGAGTGAGACATCGTATCGTACTTTGGATGTCCAAAAGAAGTTTTTACTTAATGAGCAAAATCTTTATGATGAAGAGTTTTACAATACCGATACATTGATTATCGCTATACCTCCACGAGGGGAGTATTTGGAGACATTGACTACTTTATTCTCTTACATCAAAGATTCTACTCAACTTATACTGCTTAGCTCTACTTCGGTCTATAATCAAACTCAGGGTAGGGTTACAGAGCAAGATACTCGTGATATAGAAACTCCATCATTGATGCTTCAAGCTGAACGATTGTTACAGCGTGAATGTAATAATGCAGTCATCTTACGTTTGGGTGGTCTGATGGGTTATGACAGGGTAGCAGGTAAGTACACAGCTGGTAAAACCAAAGCTCATGATGTTTTTGTGAATTACATTCATAGAGACGATGTGGTGGAGGTGATAAAACGTTGCATAAAAGAAGAGGTGAAATCAGAAATTTTTAATGTTGTTGCACCACTGCACCCCAAACAATCAGAACTCTATAGACAAAATGCAAAACGGTTTGGATGGGAAGATACCTGTTTTGTGAGTGATGAGATTTTAGGGAAAATTGTCTCTTCTGAAAAGTTAGTGGAGTATTTTTCATACTCTTTTTTTAAGCCTAACCCTATGGCGTTTTGGGTGGATTGAGATATGATACAATAAAAACTTAGGAAGTGATGACTTTAGTCTCACCAAAGAGTGGGAGTAAACTCTCCACTACCAAAAAATGGGAGAGAGATGAACCAAGAAATTTACAGACAGAAGTTAGAAAATGCGATAGATGAGCTGAAAAAACTAGAGCTTTATAGGCTTGATAGTGATACAAAACTACTAAAAAAGGCGTTTGAGATACTCTATAAAAACGATATTTTTACGCTTTATAAAGTGGATAAAACGTTGCATAATGCGTATAAGTTTATACTCTTTTCAACGCTAACGAAAGTTTCTGGGAGTTTGGCATTTTTAGCCATTCAGATATTGGCAGCCAATGCGATTATGGCAGGAAACAGCTTTCCAAAACGAGAAGAGTATTTTGCCAAACGATGTGGAATCGCTATCAATCATCTTCGAGCTCCTGTCACAGTAGTGTCGGCTACCAAGTGTGAAGGTGGGTACAAGTTAAACGGAACACTTACTTGGGCGAGTGGTTATGGGATATTTGATACCTTGTTAATAGGCTTTCACCATGACGGTCATGAGTATGAGGCGATGGCTCCGTTTAGAAGTTCTGAACAGTTTAAAATAGGGGAAGTGGCTACCAGTTTTGTAGGAAACAGCATGGCTACGGTTAATATTGAGCTAGATGATTTTTTTGTCCCTTTTGAAGAGGTGGTCTCTTCTCAAGTGATGGGCAACTACACCAAAGCCAAATCTGTTTCAAAAACGATTCATTTTGCACTGTATGGTTTAGGACTTGGGGCGATTGAGATGTCAAAAGATAAAGAGCTTAAAGAGAAAGCTTCTGAGAAATTAGAGCGTATAAAAGAGAAATTTTTGAACACTGAAGATGGAGTTGTCATGGACAGTTTACGGATTGAACTCTTTCTTCTCGTGCAAAAGATTGTCACCACAGGTATGGTACTTTATGGAGGAAAATCGATTTTGATTGAAGAGCAGATGCAGCGTTTCTACCGTGAGTTGATTATGTTTAACTCTAATGGACTTAATGCTGAGATTAAAGCGTTGTTTTGTGATGAGTTTTTGAATAGCATAGCCTTGTAAAGGCACTTATGTTAAAATGCTTATAATTTTAAATTAAGGAATTTATAAATGATATTAACCCTTTTAGTTCTACTGACTATTCTCTTTATATCCATTGAAGTTCAAAAGCATTTTAAGCTTCCCTCACCTATTACGTTGATTGGGCTAAGTTATGCTTTTTACTATATTTTCCCCAATATGGTGCTGTTTTCAGAAGCAACTTTTGCAGAGTTGGTTCTTTTTCTCATTCCTATTTTAATTGCTTCAGATGCACTGCAACTAAAGCTTGACGATTTAAAGAAAAATGCTCTAAGTTTACTCTATTTGGCTGTTTTATCGGTGGCTATCTCTATAGCATTTGGTATCTTTACTGCCAATACCTTTTTTGCAGAGTATGCACTCTCTACAGGGGCGATTATTGCTCTCTTTGCCATGGTATTAGCCACAGACCCTGTCTCTGTGGTAAGTGTCTTTTCTAGTTTTAAAGTACCACACAAGCTTAAAATATTGGCAGAGGGTGAGTCACTTTTTAATGATGCAACGGCGTTGATTATTTTTGTATTTATCGCAATACCGATGATAAATGGAGCAGAAATTGGACCTGTAGATATTGCTGTTGTGAGCCTGAAAGTTATCTTTTTCTCCGTCTTAATTGGATTGGTTGTTGGGTATATTGGGGTATTACTAATGAAACTAACTCAAGATCCAATGAGTGAATTGGTATTGATTCTCTTAACAGCTTATGGAGCATTTGAAGTAGCAGAGATGTTTCATTTGGCTGGACTATTGGCTGTTATTGTAGGGATTATTACCCTTAATACCATTACAGAAAAGTCTTTTGATACCGTCTCAGATAGAGTTAAAAAAGCCAGACGTATAGTCAATCAAACCAACCGAAGTAAGAAAATCTTCTCGACAGGGTTTATGAGTGGTATTACACGAAAGCTCAGTTCTGATGTGAGTCACATAGAACGTCATAAACAGAACTTAAACTATGTGGCTGTATTGGCACTTCTTGCGAATACTTTTTTGTTTATGTCGATGGCAAGTATTGTTAACCTTGAGTTACTACTCAAATATAAAACAGAGATACTCCTCATGTTTATGATTACGACGCTTATTCGTGCTTTTATGATGGGAACATTTGGCATAGTCTCAAATATGACCAGAAAAATGACCGATATCGGGGTTCGCTGGTGGTCAGTACTTCTTTTTGCTGGAATCAAAGGTGGACTCTCTATCGTTATGCTTCAGATGTTACCAGCAGGATTTGAACACCAAGAGATGTTCAATGCCATCGTCATTGGGGTGATACTACTCTCTACTGTGGTATATGCTTTGGTGTTGGTTGGGATTATTTTATTGAACAAAAAAACTTTTGACCGTGAGGTTGAGTTAGAGGGGCATCATTAATTTTAAACTTATTTAGATATAATTCGCACCGAAAAATTGTTGTCTCACCTAAGAGTGTTGCAGCGACCCCTGCGTAGCAGTGGAAGAGTCAAATGGCTAGAACAGGTTTGTTACCTGTCATAAAAACGAAACTAAAAGGTAAAACGATGAGAAAAGAGATTCACCCAGATTATAAAGCGTGTGAAGTAACATGTGCATGTGGAAACACATTTGAGATTAGAACAGATAAAGAGAAGATGACTATTGATATTTGTAATGAATGTCACCCATTCTTTACAGGTTCAGAAAAAGTTGTTGATGCTGCAGGAAGAATCGACAAGTTTAAGAAAAAATACAACCTTTAATGGTTACGTAGGGACAGCCCCCCCTGTGGCTGTCCGTTACTCAATATATAATTTATGCTTAAATTTATCCCCACGCCGATAGGCAATCCCCAAGACATTACCATTCGAGCTTTAAGAGAGTTTGAAAAAGCAACACTATTTTTATGTGAAGATACCCGTGAGACCAAACGACTGCTTCGTATCTTAGAAGAGCGTTTTGATTTTAGCTACCCTGAGGTTGAATTTTTATCTTTTCATGAGCATAATGGAGCTGAACGTCTTACAGAGATTTCAGCACGTTTAGAAAAAGAGAATATTGTTTATGTAAGTGATGCAGGTATGCCTGTTATCTCTGATCCTGGGCAGATACTTGTAGCGTATTGCCAAGAGCATGGTTTAGAGTATGATGTTCTACCTGGTGCTTCTGCCGTCACAACTGCTTATGCAGCGAGTGGTTTTAAGGAAGGAAAATTTCTCTTCTTTGGGTTTTTACCTCATAAAGGGAGTGAACGCTCTTCAGCTTTAATAGAAGCAATGAATGGTAGAGATAATGTGATACTGTATGAAGCACCACATCGAATTGAGAAGCTAATCGAAGAGATAGCTCATATTGATAAAGAGCGAGAACTCTTTTTTGCTAAAGAGTTGAGTAAAAAATTTCAGAACTACTACAAGGGAACAGCCCAAGAGATTTTAGAAAAGTTTGAGACTATCAATACCAAAGGAGAATGGGTGGTGGTTATTCAAGCCAAACAGTGTCAAGAAAAAGCGCTCTATTTAGAAGATGTGTTAATTTTAGACATTGCTCCTAAAGTTAAAGCCAAAATTTTATCTAAAATCACAGATAAAACTACCAAAGAGTGGTATCAAGAAATTATCAGTACTTAACCATTTCTAAGGTAAAATCACCCTTATGATTATTTATGGGAAACAGGTTTGTTTACATGCGTTAACGACACATGAAGCATCCGTAAAAACAGTATATATTGCCAAAAAAGGTATTTTACCTCAAAAACTCTACGACCAATACAAGTCACGTATAAAATTTTTAGAGAATAAGTGGGCTCAGAGTATGGCAAAAGGTGGAAACCATCAAGGCATTTTAGTTGAGATGGAAGAGTTTAAGCAGTCGGATTTGACGACAATGAAGCAAAACAGTTTTGTACTGGTGCTTGACACCCTAACCGATGCAGGAAATATTGGGGCGATTGTCCGAACGGCTTATGCTTTAGGGGCTGATGGTATCATAGCAACAGGAGTTAAAAATCTTAACTTCTCTTCAGTGGTTAGAACGAGTTCAGGGGCTTTACTCGATATGCCTTTTGTGGTTATTCCTAATATTTTAGATGTACTCAATGAGTTAAAACAGGTAGATTTTAAAATATATGGTGCTTCAATGGATGGTTCACCTATAGATTCATGCGAGTTTACTAATAAAAGGGTTTTGGTTTTAGGTTCAGAAGGAGAGGGTATCTCTAAACGGGCTAAAGGTAAAATAGATGAGATGGTCTCTATAGAGATGCAACGAGCGTTTGACTCACTTAACGTGAGTGTAGCAGCAGCGATATTAATACATAGGATGAGAGATGCAGTTAAGTGAATTAATAGATAAAGAGGGGATAGAGGCTGTTAGTCAAAAGACAAACATCTCAATTGAAAATTTAAAAATATTAAATAATAAAGATTTTGAAAATTTAAATCGTGTAAAGTCATTAGGATTCCTAAATATACTTGAACGTGAATATGGTATAGAAGTAGACACATTAAAAGAGAGTATTAAAGAGTATTTTGAAGAGCATCATACAGCTGAAGATGATGAGGTGATTGTTCTTGCTAAACAACATACCGATGGAGGTAGTGGTTCAGGTCTTTTGAAATGGCTGATTATCGCTGCTCTCTTATATGGTGGTTGGTATCTGTATAATACGGGGAAGATGGATTCAGTCTCTTCAAGGGTTGAAGGTAATGAGAATACCCTTGAAGATACCACCGCATTGAAAAGTAATGTAAGTGAAGAGAAAGCTCAAAGTGTTGTGATTAAAACACAAAGCAGTGAGGAGAAGGTTGCAGTAGAGGCAACTTCTACTGAATCAGGTAGTGACACCAAAGAGGTGGAAGTAGCAGTTAGCAAAGTAGAAAAAGTTGTTGAAATCAATACCAGTGCTGTTGAAGAGAAGGCTTCTGAAGTAGAAGTTGTTAAAGAGGAGACAGCAACGATTGAATCTGTTAGTAGCTCTATAGAAGTCAATAGTAGTGTTGAGACAACCGAAGCGATAGCAGAGGGTAATAGTAGTGATGATGCAAATGCATCAACAGTTATTGAGAATCTAACTATTAACCCTACACGTGGTATGTTATGGTATGGATTTATCAATATAGATACCAAAGAGAAGCGAGAGTTTATGAATAAGGTATCAACACCATTTGAGCTAAATGGTGGTCGTTGGATTTTAACAACTGGGCATGGATTTGTTGATATTGTTTCTGAAATAAAAACTGTTGAGGTTGCTGATAGGGTAAG
>JAHZJZ010000285.1 GCA_022600655.1 Campylobacterota bacterium
ACTCTCTTTGGGTTCTTCAACCGTTAGTGTACAAAGAAGAGTATTGTCCAGTTCTAAATCACTGCTCCAAATCAGTTTTGCATCTGCATCCCAAGTGATATTATCATACCCATCTTTTGGACGCACATCATCTTCACTGTATACTTTAGCCGATGTCCAACTGCCGTAGTCAAAGCTACTGCTTTTCCAATCACTAGGTTCATCTTCACTGCTATATAAACATGAACCCTCTCCTGCGATGGGGTTAGCTTCATTAGCACAGGCTTTATCAAGTGGGGCTTTGTGTATTACTTTACACTGCATCTTCTCATCTGATACAGCGATAACCTTGCCTCTACCCAAATCTGTTATCTGCATAATAAACCCACCATCACCTATCTGTTGATTGGCTTGACCAATATACTCTAACCCTGTATCATTCTCTTTAAAATCTTTAATAATAAAGTTCAGATACAAAGGGTAAGTTCCTTCAAAAGTTTCAGTTTCAGAGTTAAATGATTTTTCTGTTGTAATAGAGACTGAATCTTCTATAATAAGTCTCTCTCCTAGATAAGCTGCAAACCAGTTATCTGCCCACGCTTCTAACTTAAACTGACTTAGGGTCTGACTTATGCTTTGGTTACTCTCCTCAGATGAACTATTTGTACTATTTTGAGAATCTATACTTGAAGTGGGTTCAGTTGATTCATCGTTACTGCTCTCACCACTACCTCCACTGCCACACCCTATAAAGGTTGTCGCGACCAAACTTATAACTAAGTATTTCAGTTTTATGTTCATTTTCACCCCTTTCATTTAAATGATTATCTTCATAATATCTATATTGTACTTATACACCATCATATCTATCAACTCTTTTCAGAAAATAAATGTATAATTCACAAAATAAAAATGAGGAACCAAAATGATAAACGCACTTCGTGGAATGAAAGATTTAACCTTTGAGGAGAGTGAGCGATTTGTGCATATCGTAACAACAGCTATTGGCATTGCGAAGAAGTACGGATACAGTTATATTGAAACCCCTATCTTAGAAGAGACCAAACTCTTCAGACGCTCTGTAGGTGAAAGCTCAGATATTGTGGGTAAAGAGATGTACCAGTTTATGGACAAAGGGGACAACGATGTCTGTATGCGTCCAGAGGGGACAGCTGGTGTGGTGCGTTCGTTTGTACAAGCCAAACTAGATAGACGACAAAATGAGAAGTTTAAATTTTACTACTATGGGCCAATGTTTCGTTATGAGCGACCTCAAAAAGGGCGTTTAAGAGAGTTTCACCAGTTTGGATGTGAGAGTTTTGGAGAGGGTTCTGTTTATGAAGATTTTACCATTATTGAGATGATTGGTGACATTTTTAAGGCTCTTGGTATTGGCTATAAACTACAGATTAACTCTCTGGGTTGTCCAAAGTGTATGCCTCCGTATCGTGAAAATCTCATCAGCTTTTTAACCGAGTGTAAAGATGAACTCTGTGAAGATTGTAACCGACGAATTGATACCAACCCTATTCGTGTACTTGATTGTAAAAATGAGAAGTGTCAATCACTCTTAGTCAACTCTCCAAAGCTTATCAATAACCTCTGTGAGAGTTGTGATAATGATTTTAATAAACTAACCACCTTACTTCAAAGTGCCAATATAGATTATGAGGTCGATACCAATTTGGTTAGAGGACTTGACTACTACTCTAAAACTGCCTTTGAGTTTGTAAGTGATGAGATAGGTTCACAATCTGCCATCGCTGGTGGTGGACGATACGATAAACTAGTAGAGTTCCTCGATGGAAAACCTACCCCTGCTGTAGGGTTTGCCTTGGGGATTGAACGCATTATGGAACTGGTTCAAATGCCTGAAACTTCAAGAGAGGGGTACTATTTAGGAGCAATGGATGCAGAAGCTGTCGATAGCCTCTTCCCTCTAGCTTCCAAAAAGAGAGCGACTGATAAAGTAACGGTTGAGTATGGAGCCAAAAAACTCAAAGCTCACCTCAAAGGAGCAGATAAAGTCAATGCACGATACTGTGCTGTTATTGGTGAAGATGAGTTTAGAGATGGTACTATTTGGGTTAAGGATTTGGTTGAGAAAGAGGAGTTTACTATAGCTCAAAGTGAGTTTTAGATAAAAACCCTCTTTATAATATTTTGATATACTTAAATAAGAACTTTTGAAAAAGGAAAACTATGCAAACGATACAGATAGAAAATGACTTATATCGTGATATACTCAAGTATGGTATAGATATTCAAGCAGAGCTTAAACGAGTTATTAATAAATTTTCAGAACAAAAAGAGGCTCACTCCTATTTAGATTCACAAGAGTTTCAATTGGATAAAGCTTATTTTCAAAACTGTTTAGATGATATTGAATCTGGGAAAACTAAACTTTTAAACCAAGAGACTTACAATAGAGATATGGATAGTTTTGTAGAAGAGTTGAAAGCAAAATATGGAAATAGTTAGGGGTGAAAAATATCGTGAGTCTCTAAAAAGTATTATGGAAACTATCTCTAAAGACAGTGTAAATCGTGCCATTGATTTCAAAAATACTTTAGATAAAAAAATTGATGATTTAGACTTTATGCCCTATAAGTTTAAACAATCTATCTATTTTAACAATGAAAATATTCGAGACTTAATATTCAAGGGGTATACGATTCCCTATAAGATAGATAAAGAAAAAAATCAAATTATAATTATTGGTATCAATAAATATAAAAGAAATTTGTGATGAGAATCATAAAGGGTATCAATAGCGTGGTGCATTCCTGCCCACGAAAAATATTCAATAACAGTTCATCGTGGGCAAGAATACCCACGCTACAGGAGTAAAAATGAAACTAGGCGTAAACATAGACCATATAGCAGTACTAAGAGAAGCTAGAAAGATAGCTGACCCCAATCCAATGGATGCTTTAGGGATTGTAAAACGAGCTGGGGCTGACCAGATTACTATCCATTTACGAGAAGATAGAAGACATATTCAAGATAGTGATGCTACTGATATTATCAAGCACTCTCCTCTGCCTGTTAATTTAGAGTGTGCCATGGCTCCTGAGATTATTGATATTGTTTGTGAACTCAAACCCCATAGAGTTACCTTGGTTCCTGAAAAGCGTGAAGAGGTGACTACCGAGGGTGGGCTTAATATCTTAGGTGACAATAGCAAACTTCAAGAGACCATTCAACGCCTACAGCATCATGAGATAGAGGTCTCTCTTTTTATTGACCCAACCATAGAGAGTGTTGAAATGTCTAAAAAACTAAATGTGGAGTGGATAGAGTTTCATACAGGGAAATATGCCAATATCTATGCGATGCTATTCAGTGGTTTAGATAAGACGCATCATACTCTTCCTGAACTGGAACTTCCAAGAAAAGAGTTAGCTGAAATGTTAGAAGAGGAGCTTACCAATCTACGAGTACTCTCTTGTGATGCGATGGAGATGGAGCTTAGAGTGGCTGCTGGTCATGGGCTTAACTACCAAAATGTAGAGGCTATTGCTGAGATTGAGACCATTGAAGAGTTAAATATTGGTCAAAGTATTATTGCAAGGTCAGTATGGATTGGTTTAGAACAGGCTATATTAGATATGAAGGGGCTGCTTATTCGTTAAGAACTATTGCAGAGATTTTACATTTTTTTCTATTATAATTGATTATATTAAGTTGAAATTCTATATGATTTTATTAAATATAATAATTCTAAGGGGAAAGAATGAAAACAAGGGTTTATTTAGTCATATTAATGCTAGGGGCAATCATATTGACAGGGTGTAGTCAAAAAAAAGTTGAACCTAAAATAGTAGAAGAGAACAAAACCATCATACCTGAGCCTGTTGTAGAGATGGATATATTTGACTGGTATCAGAACGATGAACTCATCGAGACCAAACCTGCTTCAAAAATTGTGGTTGTCAAATCAAAAAGAGTTATGGTACTCTTTGATGAAGATGAAAATATTTTAAGTCGCCATCGTATCTCACTAGGGAAAAATCCTGAAGGTCCAAAGCTTAAACAGGGAGACCAAAAAACTCCAGAGGGTGTCTACAAGATTATCGATAAACGTAAAGATAAAAAATACTACAAAGAGATACTCATTGACTACCCAAATGCAGAAGATAAAAAACGTTCCAAAAAACTTGGTTTTAATCCTGGTGGTGGTATTACATTTCATGCACAAGTACCTGAGTTTTGGGATGGACATGGAGATGACTACACTTTAGCTCATGACTGGACAGAGGGGTGTGTAGCCATGACCAACCTAGGTATGGACAATATATGGAAGATGGTCAAGTTGGGGACAATGGTAGAAATTAGAGAGTAGATATCTTGCAAAACTAGGAACCGATGGCTTTAGCCTCGTTATGTTCGGGACTAAAGTCCAAATGAGTTTTGCAAAAAGTCTAGTAAACAGAAGGAATTATGAAAAAAATAGCCATAAGTGTTGGTGACCTAAATGGTATAGGGATTCAACTTATTTTAGAGAACCATACAAAAATTAAACGCGTAGTAGAGCCTATATACTGTATAGATAACACTATGCTAAAACAAGCCTCAGAACTATTAAATATCCCAATTCCTGATGATTTCAAAATAGTAAATAAAATTTCTAAACCATTTACTATCGAGGCAGGAGAGGTTACTAAACCAAGTGGAGTATATAGTTTTGCATCATTTCTAAAAGCAGTAGAGATGGCAAAAATGCAAGAGGTAGATGGAGTTATGACACTACCCATCAATAAAAAAGCTTGGGAGTTAGCAGGAGTCAAATACAAAGGTCATACAGATGCATTGCGTGACTTTTTCTTTGCTGATGCTATTATGATGTTGGGAGTACCAGAGATGTTTGTAGCTCTCTATACAGAACATATTCCACTTAAAGAGGTGGCTTCTAAAATCAATGAAGAGGATTTAACTAGATTTCTAATAGATTTTTATAATTCAGTCAAACCAGACTCTACTGTAGCTGTTTTAGGATTAAATCCACATGCAGGAGATGACGGAGTATTGGGAGATGAAGAGAAGATTATAACCAAAGCCATAAATAGAGCTACCGAAATTATAAAAGAAGAAGCGTTTGATATTCACCATCCCCTATTTACACCACCTCTTGTTCCAGATGTGGCTTTTACTCCAAATGTGCGTAAAAATTATCAATACTTTATAGCAATGTATCATGACCAAGGATTAGCCCCTCTAAAGGCTCTCTATTTTGATGAAGGAATCAATATCTCTTTGAATTTACCAATGGTTAGAACTTCTGTTGATCATGGAACAGCTTTTGATATTGCCTACAAGGGTATAGAGCTTAACAACTTAAGTTATCTAAATGCAATAAACTATTTTAACACTACTTGATTTCGCCCATTATCTTTGGCTTCATATAGGGCATCATCTACACGGTTAAAGAGTTGTGCTTTACTGTCATCGGCTTTAAACTGTGTCACCCCAAAACTACAAGTCATTTTTTTAACTATATCAAAAGAGTAACTCTCAATATCTTTACGTAGCCTACTTGCTAATAGCTGTGCTTGATGAGCTGTTGAGTATCTTGACAAAATTACAAACTCTTCACCACCCCACCTAGCAAATATATCACTCTCTCTTAGACCTAGATTGACCAAACGAGCTAACTCTACTAATACTTTATCTCCTGCATTATGACCATAGGTGTCGTTGATACATTTAAAATAGTCTATATCAAAAAGAATAATAGAGAAA
>JAHZJZ010000286.1 GCA_022600655.1 Campylobacterota bacterium
AAATAATTTTAATACAGCAGAAGGATGGGAAAATATATACCAGTATGAAATGGAAAATAAACATATTAAGATATATAAAAAGGATAATAAATGGTGCAAATTGGTATAGCTAATATCGCAAAAAATCCTGCAATGTTAGATAGATTAGATAATGCTATTGAAATTGTTAATAAAAAAACAAAAGAGGTAAAAGGAATTTTTATACCTATAGCATACAAAGATATGTTAGAGAAAGTTTTAGAAGAGATAGAGTATCAACAGTTTTTGAAACACAACAGTTCTTTAATATCTTATGAAGATAAAGAGGATGATAGCCTTTTGGATGGACTAGATAATGCATATTAGAAAAGGAGAAATTTACTTAGCAAATCTTGGTAATAGAGATGAGTTTGACATAGGAAAAGTAAGACCTGTACTAATCTATCAAAATAATATGTTAAATAGAATGGTGGAAAGAACAGCATTTAGTGATGTAGTGATTTTACCATTAAGCTCTCAGATACGAGATAATGATTTTACATTTTTTTTAAAAAGTACTGATAAATTAGAAAAAGATAGTGTTGTCCTTTGCAATGCCATAAAGATGATTCATGCTGATAGGTTACTTGTAGATAAAGGTCTACTTACTAAGCTCAGTTCAGAGCAGATAGAAAATATTGATAGAATCTTATATCATCTATTTGATTGTAAATTATAGTCGGTGAATAGAAATGAAAAAAAAATTATTACTAATTATTATCTTTTTAAGTTTCTCAGGTTGTCTTGAGCGACCTAGAACAAATGTCGAGCAGAATAACTCACTGTTTGGTGTTAATATTGTTAACATTGCTAAAAGTCATCTAGGTAAACCCTACCGTTATGGGCAAACAGGACCTAAGAGTTTTGACTGTTCAGGGTTTGTATATGGGGTTTTTAAAAGTGTTAATGTTCCTCTGCCTAGAACCTCACTAGACCAATCAAAAATCAGTGGCTCTAAACTCTATAAACGAGATTTGACTATAGGTGACTTGGTCTTTTTTGATACATCTGGTAGAGGTCATGTAAACCACTCTGGTATCTATATAGGTGGTTCACAGTTTATCCATGCCTCTAGTGGTAAAGCGTATAGTGTGACCATTTCTGATATGAATGGATGGTATAGAGATAAATTTAAATGGGGTAAACGTGTAAGAAAATAGTTCTCTTTTCTTACAGTTGGGTAGGGTGAACCTCTATCTGTTTATACTCAAAATATAGGTCGTATTGTTTAAAGTGAACATGGCTTTTAGTTTTAATAAACTTCATCTCATGACCATTGAGTAGCGTATCTTCAATATTCTCACTATAACTCTTTATCCAGACAGGAAATTGACTGGTATTGAGTACCCAAAAGTCTGTGTAGTCTATCTCATTTTCAAGATGCTCTTTAATCCCATAAGTTCGATTACTTGCGATTCCTTTGAGTAGAAAGATATCGTGGTAGTAGTTGTTATCTGTTGGCTCTTCTAAAAGTTCACCTTTCCCATTTCGTGAGACATAAGCGAGAATATCAATGTTGTCTCTGGTCTTCTCATTAATGAGACTATAGAGTCTTTTTTTATCTTTGATATCTTCCATTCCTTTAAAATTATGGTAGGCATTGATATGACCTCTTAAGATAATATTTTGAAAGTTATCAAAATAGAGATGCTCCTCACGTATTTTTTTAGCTTTAATCATACTAGAGATTTTTTGACCTAATGTTTGTGTGCCTTTTGAGATGGTATTGTTAAGAATGGGTTCAATATGTTTATCATTAAGTAGACCGATATATTCTAAAAAATCATTAAGTTTGTCACCAATGTAGTTAAAAAACCTTGTAAGTGGATTGTTTGAACCTAGTAGACGTTCAATGAGGGTCAAGAGGTAGCTTAGAGCAAAAACTTCAACAATTGGTGCTAACCATGAGCCTGACAACCATGCAAATATAGCAGGAACAATACTAAAGACTTTCCCTAAAATAACCCAAAGAGCTTTGAAGAAACCAATGACTAACATTTTAAGTTCAACAAAGAGTGCAAAGTGTGTGAGTACATCTAAAAGATACATAACCCATATAGCCACACTTAAAGGGAGAAAAACAACAAAAAAGTTTTTAAGCTTGGCTTTCAAGCTGACCGACTTATAGTATAAAAAAACCTCTTGAAAGGGTTTCTTTAAATATCTAAAGATATATTTTTCTAACCATTGGGAGACTAGGTTATCAATAAACCAACGTTTGATACCTAACATAATGGCTTGTATAAGTGTTAAGCTTTTAATAAATGAGAGAATTTTGAGTTTACTAACCAGCCATAGAGAGAGTAGGGAAGATTTAAAGACAAGTACCACCGCAACCATGTACCCCATAAGAATATTATAGGATAGCGGGTGAAAGTAGTTTAATAGCGTAACAATAATAATTGGTACGAGTATGGCAATGAGTGCTTTATATCTTCTTTTCATTAATGGGTCTTTTACTCCTCTTCAACGTTATCTGTGGCATAGACCCCTGTAAGACTTTTCCAGATAATAGAAGCATTAAGTCCTACCCAAATAATAAATGCCACACTAAGTGTTCCTGCCCAACCCATCTGGTCAAGATTATCAAACTCAATCATTCCATATTGGTTAAGTCCCCAAAGAAAAGCAGCAATAATCATAATAACAAATATCGCACCAAATATTTTTAGGCTTTGAAAGATAGATTTAAGTGCGAGTATCCAGACACCAACCATTAAAATAATTGCAAATGGGGTAAAGCCTGAAAGGATATCTTGTTCAGAGATATAGTGTATAAAGTGATGACCTGTTGGATTCCATGTACCTAGTGCTAGTCCTAGTGAGATGAGTAGGGTAACCCACCAACGCAGATGGGTCTCTTTTTTTCCTTTTTTAGTTGTGTTGGTTGTTGTAAAGATATTGGGTAACATATTTTTATTCCTTAATATTTTTTTAATCAGCGTGATTATAGCAAATCAAAGAGTATAAAAAGATTTAAAAAAGAGATTAGTATGAGTATTTAGGGGTATATTAGACTTCCTGCAAAACTCATTTGGAATCGGAGACTTTAGTCCCGAATATAACGAGGCTAAAGCCATCGGTTCCTAGTTTTGCAAGATATTTATTTTAAAAGAGTGTAGCGATGTCAGTCGCTATCTCTTGGTATGAGACTTCACCAGGATAGGTTAGTTCTGTTACACCATTTTTAATGACCATGGTATAGGGAAGAATTCCTGTCCATCCATAT
>JAHZJZ010000287.1 GCA_022600655.1 Campylobacterota bacterium
ATATGTAATATAAAATCTTCAAAAATAAAACTTCAAGTTTCTAAACAATTATTAATACGCATTATATCTTATATTAGTTATAATCGCGTCGTTATTACGAAGTGATAAGTAGGGAAATATAGGCATTTATGTTTGTATTGGCATACGCTCCTATGTATGTTTACGCTATCCGAACGGACTTTGGAAGACAGTCGAAGGGGACTTAAAGCCCATTAATTTAAGGATATAAAATGAAAAAGTTTTTCTTACTTTTCTTAGCACTTGGTGCTGTTGCTTTCGCTAACGAGGGTGGCGAAGATATGATTAAAGCATACTCAGTAGTTGCTGCTGGTGTTGGTCTTGGTCTTGCTGCTCTTGGTGGAGCTATCGGTATGGGTCACACTGCTGCTGCAACTATCGCTGGTACAGCTAGAAACCCAGGTCTTGGTGGTAAACTAATGACTACTATGTTTATTGCTCTTGCTATGATTGAAGCACAGGTAATTTATACACTAGTTATTGCTCTTATTGCTCTTTATGCTAACCCATTTTTAGGTTAATATTTAAAGATAGTAAAAGCTTGGGGTGGTATAATGCCACTCCAACTAAGTTATAGTACTTCAAAAACTAAATCCTCAGTAGTTAAAGTTTTTCTTTATTTACAACGATTATAAGTTAGTTCCCATGTGCGTCAGTGGTGGAACGGTAGACACGCTACCTTGAGGGGGTAGTGCCCTACGGGTGTGGAGGTTCAAATCCTCTCTGACGCACCATCTTTTCGATTCTTTTTCCCATAAAATAGCACTCTTTAGACTCAACAAACATCAAACTAATTCTTTTAAGTGTATAATAGTTCATTTGAAACGGACACCCAATAGGACACCCGTTTTTTATTCAATAGGACACCCAATTAAACAAGGTTGATTTATGGCTATTAAACTATCAGACTACAAACCTACCAAAGAGACAAATATAAAAGTACATAAAAGAGATAAGAGACTTTTCTTATTTGACTTTAGAATAGATGGCAAACGCTACAGGGAACATTATAAACACAAAGCTACCAATCATTCCCCAAAGATATGTTAGGGACTGCACGTAAAGAACTAGATAAGTCAAAAGAGAGAAAGAGAAACGGAGAGGAAAAGAGTAATATCACTTTAGATGAACTATTTATAATCTACATGGAAACTCAACCACTCACCGACTGGACACATAAGAAAAAGCATGTTTATGATTTATACATTGGTAACAGTGGGTTAAGTAACATCATCAAAGAGCCTACTAAAGAGCTTTTAATCAAGCGTGAGCAGTATAACAGATATAAAATAGGTCATATCCCTATACAGGAGATAATACCTAATCAAATAGGTATTATTATCTCAAAGATGGAAACTGAACATAATCTATCAGACAGAACGCGTAAAGGGATTATAGAGGTTTTAAACCCAGTGTTTAAATTTGCCATGATTAACCGTTATACTGATTTTAATCCTACTGAATACCTAAGTGTTAAAGTATCCTCTCAAAAGAAAATAGTTATTGATGCAGGGGAGAAGCTTAAAGCCTTATACCGTGGAATCATTGAGTTATATAAAGATGAACCTTTTTATAAGGCTCTGTTTCTCTTTGGTTTTAGTGGTAGGCGTAAAGGTGAAGTACTTAACCTAAAATGGGAAAATGTAGACTTTAAAAGTAACTACTACTGGATAGAGCAGGGGAGCAGGAACACCAACAGCACCAAAAATAATGATAAACAGCAGTTTCCACTATTTCCAGTATTGAAAAATGCACTCTTAGGTATAAAAGATGATAGGGCAGGGCTTGTTTTTAAAAGTCCTATTACTGGTAAGGCATTAACTGGTATTGATAGACCAATGAAAAAGTTAAAAGCCTATACAGGTATCGAAAACCTCACTTTTCATTATTTCAGAAATATTTTAGTATCAGCCTATGCAGAACAGGGAGTTGAAGCCATTACCCTAAGTGGAATATTAGGGCATAAAGACACCAACACTATCAGCAAGTATTTATCTAACTCAACTATGAAGAGTGGTTTAAAAGGCTTAGAGGTGATTGATGTTATTTTAAATGCTGAAATAATTGAGTAGAGTAATGTGTCTTAAAAAGTATTTTTTATTTTAAGTGTTGAATTATCATTTTGATAGTATTATTAATTAAATACTTCAAAGGAATTATTATGATAGCAAGAAGACAAACATCAATAAAAGTTGACCCTATTGCATGGGATAACGCTAAAGAGATATTTAAAGAGTATAACTTAACTGTAGCAGATGCTATTAATATCTTTCTGAATAAAGTACGCTTAGAGGGTGGTTTACCCTTTGATATGAAAGTACCAAGTGATAGGCTACAAAATGCTATAGATGAGGTTAAAAGTGGTGATACAGTTCACTATAATAGTGTAGAAGATATGATGAAAGATTTAAAAGCGTGAAGTTCCAACTAGCAAGGGCGAACAGTTTTAAAAGAAGTTTCAAAAAAGTAAAGTTGAGTGATGATGAAGAATCAAATTACATATAGATTGTTTATAAGTTACTCAATGGCGAAGAGCTAGAAACTAAATATAAAGACCACCAGTTAAAAGGCAATCTCAAAGAGTTCAGAGAATGTCATGTTAAGCCTGATTTATTACTCATGTATAGAATTAATGATGATGTTTTAGAGTTGGTTGATATTGGTAGTCATAGTGAACTTTTTAAATAACCATCTCATCAATTAGTAACCAAAGTAGTTGAGTAAATCCAAAACACTATAAACTCTAGTAGATTTATAGTGTTTTCCCTTTTTATGGGTTCTTCTAAGTGTATTAAAGTTTCTTTCAGTTTCAAAACACTATAAAATATCCAACATTAAGCTTTTTTTACTCTAAAACACTATAAAATATACTAAATAAAGATAAAAACTAAGGATTTAAAAATGAGTAAAAAGATTGAGCGTATAAAAGAGAATGTGACCAGTAAAGAGTATAAAAAGTTAATGGAGTTTGTAAGAGAGCATGATAACTTAAGAGAAAATTCAAAATTAAATCTTATGAGAGCATTCACTATTTTGTTTTATACTGGTTTAAGAGTGAATGAGCTTCAAGCTTTAAGAGTGGGTGACATTAAAGAGCTGATTAAAAACCGTTCTGTTAAAGTTGAGTTAGATAAAACCTCAACAGAGAGAAAACTTTATTTAAGTGATGATTTTGAAGAGGAGCTATTAAGTATCTTTGATTTAGAGGAAGATAGTGAAAACAGAGTTATAGCCAAAGGTGCAAACAAAAATAAAAAAGATGGTATTCATCCTA
>JAHZJZ010000288.1 GCA_022600655.1 Campylobacterota bacterium
GTTATTGGTCTTGATGGTGCCATTATAGATGAGTGTTTCCATGGAGCAAGAGGACTTCTTAAAGGTCTTACTTATGAAGATATTGAAGCAAGAGTTGAGAAGTACCACTTTGAAGCCTACAACAAAGAGGAGTCTCTCTACCCACTAAACCTTGGTTCTTTCTACAAATATCTTGATGGTGGTGAGTATCATGACTATGCACCTGCTGCTGTTCATGCTATTCACAAAGCTTCAGTTACAGGAGAGAAAAAAGATTTTGAGAAACTCAAAACCATTATTGATGGAAGAGACAAAAAGTTTATCCGTGACTATTTTGAGTTCAGTTCAACCAAGAGTGAAATCAGCATAGATGATGTTGAGCCAAAAGAGGAAATCTTTAAACGATTTGCTACCGCTGCGATGAGTTTAGGATCTATCTCTCCTGAAGCTCATGAGTGTATGGCAATGGCGATGAACCAACTTGGTGGTATGAGTAACTCAGGTGAAGGTGGTGAAGATGCTGCTAGATTTGATACCAATAAAAACTCTAAAATCAAACAGATTGCATCTGGACGATTTGGAGTTACACCTGCTTATTTGCGTTCTGCTGAAGAGCTACAGATTAAAGTAGCACAAGGGGCAAAACCAGGTGAAGGTGGACAGTTACCAGGTCATAAAGTAACCCCACTTATTGGGCGACTTAGACATACCATTCCAGGGGTGACACTCATTTCACCTCCACCGCACCATGACATCTACTCTATTGAAGATTTGGCTCAACTTATCTTCGATATGAAACAGATAAACCCTACCGCACAAGTGGCTGTTAAACTGGTCTCTACTGCTGGTGTAGGAACCATTGCAGCTGGTGTGGCTAAGTGTTATGCCGACAAAATCATTATCTCAGGTGCAGATGGTGGTACAGGTGCTGCACAACTAGGTTCAATCAAGTTTGCAGGTAACCCATGGGAGCTTGGGCTTATAGAAGCACACAATGCACTAAAAGCCAATGGTCTTAGAGGTCAAGTTAAAGTAGAGACCGATGGTGGTCTTAAAACAGGTACCGACATTGTTAAAGCGGCTATCTTAGGAGCTGAGTCTTACGCCTTTGGTACAGGTGCATTAACCGTTCTTGGTTGTAAAATTCTTAGAATCTGTCACCTTAACCGATGTTCTGTAGGTATCGCTACCCAAGAGGAGAAGTTAAGAGACTACTATGAAGGAACGGTAGAGAGACTTGTAAACTACTTTACCCTTCTAGCTGATGATGTACGAGAGATTTTGGCTAAACTTGGATACAAATCACTTGAAGAGATTATCGGTCAAACACACCTTCTAAAAGTGATTGATGATGAACTTGCAAAGAAGTTTGATTTTGAAGGATTACTGGTCAATCTTGATGGTGAGAACACCAAACAGGTTGAATTTAACGAGCCTTATGATAAAAATGAGTTTGAAAAAGAGATTGTTAAAGAGATTATGCCGACCATTAAACAGCCTAGTGAGACCGTTAACCTTAACAAAGAAATCTCTAACCTAAACCGAAGTTTTGGTACAAGAATCTCTGGTGAAATTGCTCAATACTATGGAGATGAAGGTCTTCCTGATGATGCAATTACCATTAACTTAAAAGGTACAGCTGGTCAATCTTTAGGAGCATTTTTAAGTAAAGGGGTTAGCCTCTATGTTGATGGTGCAGGTAATGACTATGTTGGTAAAGGTATGAGTGGTGGTAAGATTGTTATCACTTCTGAGTTATCAGGTTGTAAATTCTCACTAGCAGGTAACACCTGTCTCTATGGTGCAACAGGTGGTAAACTCTATGTTACAGGTCAAGTTGGTGAAAGATTTGCTGTTCGTAACTCAGGTTGTATAGCAATCGTTGAGGGAACTGGAGATCACCCTTGTGAATACATGACAGGTGGTGTGGTTACGGTTCTTGGTAAAACAGGGGTTAACTTTGGTGCGGGTATGACAGGTGGAGTTGCGTTTATTTATGACATCGACCATCAGTTTGTAGAGACCATTAACACTGAGCTGGTTCAAGCTAAAAGAATCGATACTGATGAGACAGATAATGAACGATACTATCTTAAAAAACTACTCAAAGATTACTATAAAGAGACGAAGAGTGCTAAAGCTAAAGAGATTTTAGATAACTTTAGAGTAGAGATTAGAAACTTCTGGATGGTAAGACCAAAAGATATGATTAGTACACCATTAAAGATTGAGGAAGGAGAATAAGATGATGCAAAAGTTTTTTGATTTAGAGAGAATTGATGCAAAAAAGAGGTCAGGTGGAGAGAGAATTAAAGATTTTAATGAAATCTATGAAGTCTTCTCAACCAATAAAGCCAGTGAACAGTCAGCACGATGTATTCAATGTGGTGACCCATACTGCCATAACAAGTGTCCACTGCATAACCTAATCCCACAATGGCTAAAGTCAACAGCCAACAAAGATTTAGAACTTGCTTTTGCCCTTTCAAACGAGCCTTCTCCTTTTCCAGAGGTTTTAGGAAAAATCTGTCCACACGACAGACTCTGTGAAGGTGACTGTACGCTTAACGATGGTCATGGTGCGATTACCATTGGTTCAGTTGAGACCTTTATCACTGAAGAGGGGTTCAAAAAAGGGTTTAAACCACAATTTGCAACCCAAATGAGTGATAAAAAAGTAGCCATTATCGGTGCAGGACCTGCTGGTCTCTCTGCTGCTACTTTTTTACTACGTAAAGGTATAAAAGTAGAGATTTTTGATAAACAAGCCAAAGCTGGTGGACTACTAACTTATGGAATCCCAGGATTCAAACTTGACAAATCAGTCATCGAACGACGTGTAGACTTCCTTAAAGAGGCTGGTGCTGTGTTCCACCAAGAGTGCGAAGTGGGTAAAGATGTAAATTTTGATGAACTTCAAACAAACTTCGATGCTGTTTTTATGGGTCTAGGAGCTACTCAAGGCAGAAAAGCAACTTTTACAGGTGCTGATGCTAAAGAGGCATACTTGGCGATGGAGTTCTTAACAAACATTCAAAAGAAGCTTTTTGGTGAAGCTTATGATGAGAGCATTGATGTTAAAGATAAAAGAGTTGTAGTTGTCGGTGGTGGTGATACAGCCATGGACTGTGTAAGAACTTCTCTTAGAGAAAAAGCACGTTCAGTTAACTGTCTCTACCGTAGAGATGCTGACAATATGCCAGGATCTAAAAAAGAGTATATCAATGCCAGAGAAGAGGGTGTTGACTTTGATTTCTATATTTCACCAAAAGAGATTGTTTTAGATGACAATGGTAATATCACAGGAATCAAGTGTGTTAAAACCAAACTGGGTGAACCCGATGCAAGTGGTAGACAGAGAGTTGAAGAGATAGAAGGAAGTGAAGAGTGTATCACAGCCGATGTGGTCATCTTTGCTCTAGGTTTTGACCCTGTCAAATATGAGTTCTTAGCAGAGAATGGTATAGAACTTGACAAATGGGATGGAGTCGTGGTTAATGAAAACTATGAGACCTCAAAAGAGGGTGTCTACGCTGGTGGTGACTGTCATAGAGGTGCTGACTTAGTAGTTACAGCTGCCCTAGATGGTCGTGAAGCGGCTAAAGCAATTGCTACAAAACTTTTAGCAGACTAGAACTTACTGTGGGTTTTCCACAGTAAGTATTTAATTTAATTTTTTCTTCTACAATTTTCAATCAAAGTAACATTTTGCTATTATACGACATTAATAATTTGGAGTGATTAGTGAGAAATATCGTTAGCGTACTGTTTTTAGTTTTTGTGATAACAGGATGTACCTTAAAAGAGCAACCAACCAACCCTATGGGAAACCTCTCAACTGTTAAAAAACAAGCCCTTCTACAAGAAGCCAATGGACTCAATAACATGGGAGTGAAAGCCTACCGAGAAGCTAACTATAAAGCAGCCATCAACTACTACCTAAAATCCATTAACATCAAAGAGAACATACTAGGTGAAAATGACCTAAATACAGCCACAAGCTACAACAACCTTGGACTCGTATACAAACGTAGTGGTCAACACGCTAAAGCTTTAGCCTACATCTCCCAAGCCCTAAAAATTCGAGAAGAGAAACTAGGAAGAGTCGACAGCAGAACAGCTGAGAGCTACAATAATCTTGGCACACTCTATGCCAGTATGGGAAAGAAAAACAGAGCTTTAGACTTCACAAAAAAAACCGTTGAGATTAAAGAGAAAATCATCAAAAAAGAGCAGATAGACACAGCCATAAGCTACAACAACATAGCTGTACTCTATGAAGAAGAGGCTGAGTATACCCAAGCCATAGAGAACTACCTAAAAGCCTTAGATATCAATAAAAACATCTATGGTGAAGAACACCCCATCACACAAGGAAACTACAAAAACATCGCCCTACTCTACTACACCATGGGTGAGTATAAAAAAGCCAGTGAGTACGCTAAACTAGCCAAAGAGGCTGAAGAGATAGAGCTTGAGCCTATTGTTGTTGGTAGTGAATCAGAGTAGAAAATATATTATCCACATTTTATTTCCATATTTTAAACCTATTGAACCGTAGGGGCAGACCGATGTGTCTGCCCAAACATTGGCATACAAATAGATTTGGCATTTTAATAAAATCCCCTAAATCAGGTCATGTTGTAAAGAAAAATAGTTTCGCTTAGAAGGTTTTTTCTATGCTCTCGATTAAAATATCAAAGTCATCTTCAAAGCTATCTAAAAAGTCGGACTCTATTAGATTAATACTTTTTAATAGAAAATGAGGAAAACTTCTAAATCGAACCATTAAATCATCTATCGAAAAAAACATCTTCTCTTGGGCTGAGTTAATGATCTCCTTCCAGTCAATTTCATAATAGCTACCAATCAGATAAATATCAAAAATATCTTTAGGATTGTCTCTACCCATAACGGCTGTGATTTTGTTGCTAAGTATATTCTCTATGATATCAATCTTGTAGCCATTTTCTAAAACTTTTGGCTCTTTGAACCTTGGAACTCGGTCATTGACAAAGTCAACCTGTAAAAGAGCGTCCAACTTAACACGCACAAAGTCTCGTGAATCAAGTTCATACTTTACACTAAACTCTTTAGAAAACTCTGCTACTATATTTTTAACTGCAAAATTAAAGCGTGTAGAGTTGTTGGTAAAAAAATCCAAATCATCTGAGTATCGTTTGGCTTCATAAAAACGTGACAGAGCTGTACCACCTGTAAGGTAAAACTCATCTTCTATGGTAAAAACCTTATCTAAAACTCTATCTTGTAGCTCATAGAGCCTTTTATAATCTATGCTGTCCATTTTAATTCGTTTATGGTTAAAGGTTTATTCAAAAAATAATATTCAAGCATATTAATTCGTCGTGCCATATAGTCATGATTAAAGGAGGGAACAGAATAGGACTCTATAAGTTGTTTTAGCACATCTTTGTCAAAGACTTTCATGCTTTTTAAAAGCTGTTTGGAGTTTGCCAATATTTTAGAAAAGAGAAATGCCCTCTCTTTTTCATTCTCACTCTTGGCTAACAAAAGAATCTCATTTTCAGTAAAATTGTATTCCCAAAAACACTCTTTTATAATCTCTTCTACCATTCTATTCATGCTTAACTCCTGCCTACTAAATCCAAAGGTAATAGCTTTAATTGGATTATAACATACTTTCTAAAAACCTCTCCAAATCATCATCAAAACTATTATTTTAAAATTGGAACCGTTTGGCATTCGTAACACGGGTAGACACATCGGCATACTAACAAATTTATCATTTTAATAAAATCCCCTAA
>JAHZJZ010000289.1 GCA_022600655.1 Campylobacterota bacterium
AAATTTATTTGATAATTTAAATTTTTATAGAAATTGTAACCTATTGAGTATTTTTAAAAAACTAGAGATATTAAGAGGTTTTGAGTGAAAATAAAAGAGAAAATAGAAAAAGTTGACATAGAAGAGAGACTCTTCTATGTTTTTGTACGGGTTTAAAGCGTTTGTTTTAGTTACTCTGCAGGTGCTTCTTCTGTAACAGCAGGTGCATCTTTTTTATAGAAATTTTTCTCTATATAAAGTGCCATCTCTTTAGGATCATAGTTATACCCTTTAGCAAGAAGTTTTTGCATATTATGCTCCATAACATCATGATCTGTTCCTGAAGATTGGTTAAGACCACCATTTTTAACATCATAAAGATCAAGCTCTAACTCTCCAGCTTGTCTATCATTCATTGGTGGTGTTTTCTTCGTAGGCATACCCTCTGCATTATTACCATGACACTTACTACACTTTTGCGTAAAGACCTCCTCAGCTGTCTTATCATAGGTGATTTTTTCCCCTCCTGAACTACCCCCATCTAAACATCCTGAAAATGTAAATAGTGTAGCAATTGCCATTAGTGTTATATTGATTTTTCTCATATTGTTTCTCCTTTTATTCTTATCTATTTATAACTTACGCTCTACCAGAAAGCATACCGAACTGTGTCATTGGCTTAAGTGCATAAACTTTTAGCAACCACCAAATCCATCTCTCCTGTGAAGGGTCAAGTGGGAATGATGGTGTTGGTTTTTTAGTCCAATTAAACTCTGCCAACATTACCGTACCAAGACTTGTAATCAAAGGACAAACTGTATAACCAGCATATTTTTCATTTTTATTAATATCTCCACCCTCCATAAGTGTAATAATATTATTTACAACTACTTTGTACTGTTTTCTAGCAGATCCACCAGTTTTACCCATTGGAATACCTGCGATATCACCTAGAGAAAATATATTTGGAAATTTAACATGTTGAAGTGTCTCTTTATCAACAGGAACCCAACCTTTACCTGAACCAATTGGTGAACTACCTATCTCTTCAGCTGCAACCATTGGAGGGGTAATATGCATAAAGTCATAAGGCACAGTAACTTTTTCACTTCTTAAGTTGATACCGTACTCTTCAAGATCCTCATCCCACTCACCTTTCTCTTTCCAGTGTCTATTAAAAGTAGCAGTCTTTCCCCCAGGATCAACAGCAATAAGGTTATGTCGATAATTCCACTTCATATTTCGCTCTTCAAACTGTTTTTGAATCGCATTGTGATACTCAGGTACACCAAACATTTTAGAACCATTTGGATAGAACATAAGTTCAGCATTCTCTCTAGCACCAGCCTCTCTAAGTCTTGCATCAGTTAGATACATAATCTTTTTAGGTGCTCCACCACACTTAATAGGCGTATTAGGGTGAGTAAATACCCCTTTTACTTTTTTACCAGACTTTGCATCTTCAACAAACTTTTGCATCTGTGTCCAAGTATCCGTTGCTCCATTAGC
This sequence comes from Campylobacterota bacterium, assembly GCA_022600655.1. Taxonomy (GTDB): domain Bacteria; phylum Campylobacterota; class Campylobacteria; order Campylobacterales; family Sulfurovaceae; genus UBA1140. The sequence goes on from JAHZJZ010000289.1 coordinate 1,489, forward strand.
AAAGTAGATAGAGGCTAAACCATTTTGACCAATAACTTTTCTTACAGCAGCATCATCACCTCTTGAAGTAATAGATTCAGTAATCCCTAAACCATCAATTTTAGAGAAGTCAAGCTTAAGTCCAGCAGCAATAACCAAATAGTCATAATTAACTGTTTTTCCACCAGATGTTTTAACGGTGTTAGCTTTTGGATCAAACTCAATAGCTTTCTCTTTAATTACAGTTACACCATTTGGAATAAAGTCTGCTGTTTGATACTCAGTATCGGCATTATCCCAAACACCTGCACCTACAAGAGTTTGACCTGGTTGATAAGATGTTGCAGTGTCCCCTGGCTCAATAACGGTAATGTCTGGATTATCTAATGAGTTTGTAAATCTTGCCGCTGTTGACATACCTGCTAACCCAGCACCAACAATTACAATTTTACCTTTTGCAGCACTCGCTTTAACTTCTGTTGTTGCACCTGTTGCCATAAGGGCTGTAGCTCCACCCAAACCAAACATTTTAATCGCGTCACGACGAGATACACCCTCATTTTTAAAGTGTGCGTCAATGAGCTCCATGCCCTCTTTCATCATCTTGTTATCCACAATTTCTCCTTTTAAGTTTATCTAATAGACTATTCTACATAAAAAATATAAAATATAAAAGAAAATTGCAAATAAATCACTGATTTTAAATAAATATAACTAAAAGTAATTGTTTACATTCATATTTTTAAAATTTTTTCTAAAAAATTTTTTCTATCATCAATTGTAAGGTCACTCGATTATTAAAATAATTCTCATTTATCCCGTAAGGCCGTGTAATGTTTTGACCAATTTCAAATACCTCTTTGGTTTTAAAAAGTACCGCTTGTTGCACTATACCATTGTGTGAAAGTGTAAAACGACGATGTTCATCCTCTTTTCCCATGTTATTGACATCTTCTATTATCACATTAGAAGTTATAAATTTTGGTCTACTATTACCTTGCCCATAAGGTTCATAGCGTTTTAACATCTCTATAAGTTCAAAACTAATCTCAGAAAAAGGCAATGTCCCTAAAATATCAGGATCAACATAATCTTCTGTATAGTTTTCAGCTAAGTAGTTACGTTGCAGTGTGGATTTAAATAACTCAAGATTTTCAATAGGCAGACTTAAACCAATGGCTGCATCATGTCCACCAAACTTATTAAGAAGGTGTTTACATCCACTAGTAACCTTAAAGAGATTACAAACATGGAAACTTCTTCCACTGCCTTTAAGGTCACCCTGTTCACTTTTGGTTAAGACAATAGCAGGTTTCTCATAGGCCCTTCCTACACGAGCAGCAACAATGCCTACCACACCCTCATGCCAATCTTCACCATCAACCACAATTACTTTATCATCTACATTAACTTTTCCCAAAGCCTCATCGGTAATTTTCTGTTCAGTCGATTTTCGTTCGTTATTAAAATCAACCAGACGTTCTAGTCGTACCCTAGCATCATAAATATTACGGCTCATTAAGAACTGAGCTGCATATTTTGCATCATCCATTCGTCCTGCACTGTTTAAAATCGGTGCAATTTGGAAACCGATATCTTCAGCATTTAAACTTTTTTTATCTAGTCGTTCTAAAAAAGCTTTAATGGCAGGAAGTTCACTTCGGTTTAAGAGTTTCAACCCTGCTGTCACCATTGCTCGGTTAATATGCTGTAGTGGCATCATATCTGCAATAATGGCTATGGCTACCAAGCCTATATAGGATTTTGTATCTACTAAACTAGATAAAACCCGATTAAGTGAAGCGATAAGATACCAAGCGATTTGAGCCCCACACACTTCATCATAAGGAAAAGTACAATCCTCTTGCTTCTGATCGACAATGGCATAGGCCTCAGGTAGCACTTCAGGTAGTAGATGATGATCAGTAATAATCAGTTCAACATTATGTTCTCTACATAGTGCAGCGGCTTCTACAGCAGCAATTCCATTGTCCACAGTAATGGCTAAATCATAATCAACTATTCTAGGAATAATATTGGCTGAGAGTCCATAACCATCAGAGAAACGGTTAGGAATAATCCACTCAAGCTCTACTCCTATCTCATCAAAAAAAAGCTTTATAAGTGTAGTAGAGACCACTCCATCGACATCATAATCACCAATTAAAACGATTTTTTCTTGATTATTAATGGCTTTAACAATCCGCTCTGTAGCTCTATCCATATCTTTAAATATTGAGGGGTTTGGAAGATTGGCTAAAGAGAGAAATCCCTCTTTAGAGAAGCGTGTCTGTAGTTTCTCCTCTATCTCTTTAAAAGAGATGGAGGGGTAGCGTTCATCAACACTAGTTTGATTCATGTGTTAATGCTGTCTTTACAAATGCTAAAATAGATGGATTTGGATTTTGCAATCTAGAGGTAAACTCTGGATGGAACTGAACACCTAAAAACCAAGGGTGATTTTGAACCTCTACAGCTTCTATTAATCCCTCAGACTCACCAGTAATTAGCATACCATGAGATTCCAGTGCTTCTCTATACTTTGGATTAGCCTCATATCGATGTCGATGTCGTTCATAAATGGTTGAAGCACCATAAGCTTCTCTTAGATTAGAGCCTTCCAGTGTATCACATTCATATTCACCTAAACGTAAGGTTCCACCCATAGGTGAAGTGGTAGTACGTATCTGTTTTGCTCCTGCAGAGTCAATAAACTCATCAATTAAGTAGATAATTGGCTCTTTTGTATTCGGATCAAACTCTACAGAAGTTGCTTCCTCAATACCCAATACATTACGAGCAAACTCTACCATAGCTAACTGCATACCTAAGCATATACCTAAAAAGGGGATATTGTTCTCTCTAGCATATTGAATGGTTTGAATTTTTCCTTCAACCCCACGCTCACCAAAACCACCAGCAACCAAAACACCATCACAATCAACTAGGTACTGTTTGGCACTATTATTTTCTACTTTTTCACTATCTACCCATTTAATTTCAACATCAGCATCAAGATTTGCTCCTGCGTGAATAAGTGCTTCAGTTAATGACTTATAAGACTCTTTTAAATCCAAATATTTACCAACAAAAGCAATTTTTACTTTTTGAGTCGGTTCAATAATTTTATGAACTAAATCTGACCAACGTTGCATATTAGGTTTAAGTTCATCTAACTCTAACTGTTTGGCTATTGGTATTAAAATATCTTGAGCCATAAAATTTAGAGGAACTTCATAAATGGTTGGAGCATCAACAGCTTCAATGACTGAATTCTCTTCTACGTCACAAGAGTAAGCAATTTTACGTTTAATATCACTTGGTATACGCTCTTCACTTCTGAGTATTAGCATGTGTGGGGTAATACCAATTCTTCGTAACTCTTGAACCGAGTGTTGGGTTGGTTTGGTTTTAAGTTCACCCGCAGTACGAATATAAGGAAGTAAAGTAACATGAATATTCATAACATAACTTTTACCAAACTCATGTTTCATTTGACGTATGGTTTCAAGAAAAGGCATTCCCTCCATATCACCTGTGGTTCCACCAAGCTCTACAATTAAAATGTCTTTGGTTTCACCAGCTAAAACAATACGCTCTTTAATCTCATTGGTAATATGAGGAACAATCTGTATGGTTTTTCCTAGATATTTACCTTGACGCTCATTTTCAATAACTGTTTTATAAATTTGACCTGTTGTAAAGTTATTGTTTTGAGTTAAAGAGTTATCTAAAAATCGCTCATAGTGTCCAAGATCTAAATCTGTTTCAGCACCATCTTTAGTTACAAATACTTCACCATGCTCTAGTGGTGACATTGTTCCAGGATCAACATTGATATAGGGATCAAGCTTAAGAACACCTACTCTAAATCCAGAGTGTTTTAAAAGTGTTCCCATACTTGCTGCAGTAATTCCTTTACCAAGAGAGCTCAATACTCCACCTGTTACAAATATATATTTGGTTTGTGTGTTAGTCATCTATTTTATTCCTCAATTTTAAACAATGATTGGCATTATAACGGTTATAAATTGATTATCCTTTAAAACAAAAGGTAATGTTGGTTCATTTAATAAAATCTCAAACTCACTGTTATCTAACTGGGAAATAAAGTCTAAAAGGTATCTGCTGTTTACATTTAAATCAAAACGATTTTCTAAACCTGTAGCGATTAAAAGTTCTGTTTTAGCTTCAATATTATCTGCAGCTAAAGAGTTAAATATGATAGACTCATCTAAAAATGATATTTTAATCTCTTGAGAGATGGTAGTAATCATCTTAATCGCCTCTAGCATCTCTTTTTTAGGTAATCTAATAGTGTATTTACTCTCTTTAGGGATAATTCGCTCATAGTCTGGAAAGTTACCATTAATCAATCTACTAAAGAAATAGTAATTTTTATTTTGAATAATTAGATTGGTTTCATCATAATAGATATTAATTTGATCCATAAATAGTTTTTGTATCTCTAAAATAGCTTTTTTAGGAATAATAATAGAGAGTTGGTTTTCGCTACTATTATTAATCTTAACGACAGAAAGTCTTCGGGTATCGGTTCCAACTAATTCTGTAGAATCATTTTTAATATTAAGCAGTGCTCCATTAAG
>JAHZJZ010000021.1 GCA_022600655.1 Campylobacterota bacterium
AGGAGAAAAAATAAGATGAAAATAGTTAAATTATTAGGAGAGATTAATCTTTTAAGTGGATTACATATTGGTGGTGGAGATGATACCATGAAAATAGGTGGTATTGATAATGGTGTGATAAAAGATGTAAATAGTGATAAACCTTATATTCCAGGAAGTTCACTAAAAGGTAAGATGAGAAGTCTTTTAGAGTGGAACTGTGGGGTTGTTAACTTACAGAGAAATAGTGCTGATGAGAGTGGAAAACCTCTAACTTCTAAACATATTTTTAAAGACGATGGCTCATTTTATGACCCTGCTTATAGTGATAAATTATTACTGCTTCAAGCCGAAACACTGTTAAAGCTTTTTGGAGACAAAGAGGGGAAGTTTGGGATTACTAGAATTAGTGTTGGTGACTGTAGTTTGATAGAAGATGAAAAACAAGTTATCTCTGAAGCTAAATATGAAAATGTCATTGATAGACAAAAGGGAACGGCACAACACCCAAGACAGACAGAGCGTGTTCCAGCTGGTGTCTCTTTTCGCTATGATATTCGACTTAAAATTTTAGATAGTAGTGAAGAGGAGCTTTTAAAAGCAATGGTTAAACAAGGTATGGAGCTTGTAGAGAATGACTATCTTGGAGGTAATGGAAGTAGAGGGTATGGGAGAGTGCTTTTCTCAAATAAAAGTGAATGGGTAGAGTAATGAAACTCTATAAAACAACCATAACACCAAATTCTAATTTTGCAACTTCATTAAAAGGGGATACTCTGTTTGGACAGATGTGTTGGGCAGTTTTTTATCTTTTTGGTAAAAATAGACTTGATACACTTTTAGCCAATTACAAGAGTGAACCATTTTTAATAGTAAGTGATGGTTTTGCTCCTAACTATTTACCTAAGCCCTACCTTCCAAGTTCTCTGTTAGGAGAGGATAGTGATTTGAAAAAAGAGAACAGAAAAAAGATATGGTTGCGTTTAGAAGAGCTTCAAAATGGAGAGTTTCATAAAGCTATAGAGGATGAAAAAGCGTTTAATAGTGATACAAAAACCATGATAATTCATAACTCTATAAACTATCAGACTTCAACCACAGGTGGAGATGGGTTTGACCCTTATGGTATAGAGGAGAGAAGTTTAACTCCTAAAGATATTTACTTTTTAGTCAGTGATGCCTTTAGTTTAGATATGTTGATAAAATCGTTTGAGTTTCTCTCTTTACAAGGGTATGGTAAAAAGAGTAGCACAGGAAAAGGACGATTCTCTTTCTCTGCTTTTGAACCGTTAGAGTTTAAGAAAAAAGAGTCTACCTCCTTTATGACACTTTCTGCATTTACTCCCTATGGCTTAAATGCTAAAGCCTACTATGAACCTTTTACCCGTTTTGGAAAACATGGAGCAGATTTAGCCAACAAAAACCCTTTTAAAAAGCCTCTGCTTTTAGCAGATAAAAGTGCTGTTGTTGTTTTTGAAGAGAAACAGGTTTTACAGTATATAGGTTCTGCGATAGAGGGACACTCTACACACAGTGGAACGGTTCATCAAGGTTACAGTATAGTTGTTCCGATTAAGGAGTTGAGATGAAAAATTATAGATTAAAATTAACTGCTTTAAGTTCTATTCATATTGGTACAGGAGAGGTGTATGAACCTACAAATTATGTCATTGATGATGGGTTTTTATATGAGTTTGATGAGGTGTTGTTTTTAAAACATTTACCCTCATCTAAAAGAGCAGAGTTTGTTAAATATGTAGAGATGCAAACAGAACATGGATATGAACTGTTTGAAAAGATTCATCATTTTATTGTTACTAACAAAAAATATGCCAAAGAGGTAGCATTTAACAAAGTAAAAATTTCTAAAACCATAGAGAATAAATATGGAAAGGATATAGCTAGGAAAGTACAAGTTGAAAAAAAGAGAAATCAGCGTTTTGCAAGAAGTATATTTAATAAATTTGAAATTCAGAAAACACAACGATTACAAAATAGAGGTTTGACTTATCTATCTGGAAGCAGTATTAAAGGGGCAATTTCAACGGCTTACCAAGAGTATATCTATAAAGAAAAAGGCAAAGAGAAACATAGTCAATACTTTAGCATGAGAGGAGATAAGCTTTTTAGAAATTTATCTGTTTCTGATACCTTGGCACAAAAATCAAATGCACTTATTGGTTATGCTGTTAATAGAGAACGATTTGAAGAGGATAGTTCAGAAATCTCAACAATGTTAGAAGTAAATACCAAAGAGAGCGAATACCTTTTAAATTTAACCATTAAATCTCTACTCAATGATGATGGAGAAACTATAGATGAAGAGATAACAAAAGATAAAATCATAAATGCGTGTAATAGTCACTATATGAGTATCTATGAAGATAAAGAGCATACGAAACTCTCTTTAAGACCAAATCAGTTTATTATGAGTTTAGGAAGACACAGTGGTGCAAGAGCTGTAACCATTGATGGGATTAGAAAAATCTTAGTGAAGTTGGCTCAAATTCAAAATAAAAAAGATGAGGGAGATAATGCAACCATTAGAGTTGAAAGATTACATAAAAAAAGTTATTTTGAATCAGATAAAATAGCTGAACTCTTTGCAGAAGAGAAGTTTTTAGATGATAAAGAGAGAAGAGTTTGGAGAGATGGTAAACACTTTATAGAAGAGCCTTCAAAGTTAGAGAATTTAATTGAAAATCGAAACAGAGTAACCATCAATGCTTACTTAACAGAAGAGACAACCGTTTGGAGATTTTCTAAACATGACAAAGGAAAAGATGAGGGTTCTTTTGGTTGGGTTGTGTGTGAGTTTATAGAAGAAGAGGAGTATACCAAACTATTTTCCGAATTTAAACTCTTTGAAAAAGAAAAAATAGAAGAGAGAGATGCTCAACAAAAAGAGGCACGATTAAAGATTAAAAAGTCTAAAGAGGATGTTCAGTTGTATGAGCAAAGAAAAAGAGAAGCACAAGAGCAAGAGGAGAAATTAGCACAAGAAGCTAAAAAGAAAAGAGAAAGAGAGGTAGCTTCCATGACTCCTCTTGAAAAAGAGATAGATGAGTTGGTTCAAAATGATGAAAATACACCAAAAAGTACTTTATTATTTACTGCTCTTAAAAATAATCAGTTTGAAAATGAGCGTTTAGAAGCTTTAGAAGTTTTAAAATCTTTACTAATAGAAGAGAAAAAATGGAAAGAGGTTTCAACAGCTAAAAAACCTGAGAAAGATAAAGTATATAAGCGTACATTGGAAATTATGAAAATGATAGAAGAGAGTAAAACATGACAATTTGCCACATTTTAAACAAAAATAAACAAAATAAGTTAAAATAACCCATACCAAAATATGGAGCAATTATGAAAAATCTAAACCCAACAAACAACCTTTTCAAGAACATTAAAGAGCTAATAGAAGAGACCAAAGCAAAAGTCACAGTTACGGTCAATAGCTCTTTGACTTTGATGTATTGGCACATCGGAAAGCAGATAGATGAAGAGATACTAAAAAGTGAAAGAGCAGAGTATGGGAAGGATATTATTCCTCAATTATCAAAACAGTTAGTCAAAGAGTTTGGTGCAGGATACTCAAAAAGAAACTTAGCAAATATGGTCAAACTTGCACAAGTTTTTCCAAATATTCAAATTTTGCAGACACTGTGTGCAAAATTGAGTTGGTCTCATTTTAGACAGCTGATTTATATCGAAGATAACCTAAAACGAGAGTTCTATATCGAGATGTGTCGACTTGATAATTGGAGTGTACGCGTCCTACAAGACCGAATAAACTCTATGTTGTATGAGCGAACAGCACTTTCTAAAGAGCCTGATAAGCTTATAGAGTATGAGATAGAGAATCTAAAAAAGGGCAATATTACGCCTCCGATGGTACTAAAAGACCCTTATGTTTTGGACTTTTTAGAGTTGAAAGATAGATACTTAGAGGTTGATTTAGAGGATGCTATCTTACGAGAGATAGAGAAGTTTATCCTTGAACTTGGTAGTGGCTTTACCTTTGTGGAGCGACAAAAGAGGGTGCAGATAGGCAGTGAAGAGTTTAGGATGGATTTGCTCTTTTATAACCGAAAATTGAAGCGATTGATTTTGATAGAGCTAAAACTTGGGAAGTTTAAGGCTTCCTATAAGGGTCAAGTGGAACTCTATTTGAAGTGGTTAGATAGGTATGAGAGAGAGGAGGGCGAGGGGTCACCTATAGGGATTATCTTGTGTGCTGATAAAAACAGTGAACAGATAGAGTTGTTGGAGCTTGACAGAAGTAACATTCATGTGGCACAGTACCTCACAGTGTTACCTGCTCGTGAGAAGTTGGAGGCTAAACTTCAAGATC
>JAHZJZ010000290.1 GCA_022600655.1 Campylobacterota bacterium
AAAATTTTAATTTTTATTTATCCTTTTCTATGCTATTATTTTACAAGGAGTCCACCATGCTAAAAGAACTGCTTCGATACACCCACATTACCGATATCGTAGGTGACATGATACGCGTAAAAGCCACCCATGTAGGCTTGGAAGATTTGGCTTTCGTTCATCATCAAGATGGCACAAAATCTCTGGCAAAAGTGGTGGGCTTAGAAAATGAGTACTCTTTACTACAAATCTTCTCAGGAAGTAAAGGTATCTCGACCAGTGATAGAGTTCACTTCTTGGGTCATCCTATGGAAGTAACTTATAGTGAACATATTTTTGGTCGGGTTTTTAATGGTATCGGTGAGTCAATTGATGGTGGTCCAATACTCGATATGCAACCCAAAATCGATTTAAGTCGCGAAAGCGTCAACCCGATGCTTCGTGTGCAACCCATGCAGATGATTGAGACCAAAATCCCTATGATTGACCTCTTTAATACCCTCGTTGAGAGTCAAAAAATTCCTATCTTCTCCGTCTCAGGTGAACCCTATAACCAACTCTTAGCACGGATAGGATTTCAAGCAAATGCTGACATTGTAGTCTTTGGAGGAATGGGCTGATATTTGATGATTACCACTTCTTTAAAAGCTCATTTGAGAAAGAGAACATCACCCATAAAACCATTATGTTTGTGAACCGTGCCTCTGACCCAACCGTTGAGCGATTGATGATTCCCGATTTGGCATTGAGCGTGGCTGAAAAGTTTGCTGTAGAAGAGGGAAAACGGGTGCTGGTACTGCTAACCGACATGACCTCTTATGCCGATGCGATGAAAGAGGTGGGTATCTCCCAAGAGCGAATCCCTGCTGTACGAGGCTACTTGGGGGATTTGTATACCCAACTGGCGAAACGCTACGAAAAAGCCTGTGACTACAAAGGTGCTGGTTCAGTTACTATTTTAAGTGTTACCACCATGCCAGGTGATGATGTCACCCACCCTGTACCTGACAATACTGGCTACATTACCGAAGGGCAATACTACCTGCATGATGGGGTCATCGACCCATTTGGTTCGCTCTCACGACTTAAACAGAATGTTATTGGTAAAGAGACACGAGAAGACCACTCTAGCATTATGAACACCATGATAAGGCTCTACTCTTCATCGATGGAAGCGAAACAGAAACTGGCGATGGCTTTTGAACTGACCGATTTTGATAGGAAACTGCTCAAATTTGGAGAACTCTTTAAAGCACGGTTTATGGACATCGATATATCCATTACGCTTAATGATGCTCTGGATTTAGGGTGGCAGACTTTAGCAGAGTGTTTTGAACCTGATGAACTACTGATGAAACAGAAGCTGATTGACCGATACTTCCCTAAACAAAGTGCAGAGGGGTAAATCGTGGCAAAACAGTTACTCAATAAAAACTTTTTACATAAACAGCGAATCCAACTCTCACTCTACCGAAAAGTTCTGCCCTCACTCGAACTCAAACGCCAACAGCTGATAGCTGAACTAATAAAAGCAAGAAGAGCCTTAACCGATGGAGAATCAAACTACCAAAACTTCATCAAAGAGGTCGCACAATCCATACCAATGTTAGCCAATCAGAAGATAGACCATAATGATTTTTTAAAAGTCACCTCAGTTGAAAAAGAGACCGAAAATGTGGTGGGGGTCAAACTCCCTCTACTTAAGCATATAGAGTTTAAACTTTTTGACTATCCTGTTTTAGGAAAACCTGCGTGGAGTGAGATGTTTATAAAACGCTATAAACAAGGGATAGAGATGGCTATCTCCATTAAAGTCTTAACCCAACGCGTAGAGATTTTAGAGGTTGCCTATAAAAAGACCACCCAAAAAGTGAACCTCTTTGAAAAGGTCTTGATTCCTGAAGCCATCACCAAAATTAAAAAGATTCAAATCGCCCTTGATGATATGGACAGAGCCAGTGTGGTGCGTTCTAAACTTGCCAAATCAAAACACAATAGGTAACGGTTATGGCGATTGTACAACTTCAAAAAGCAACCATCTACACCACAGTTCATGACCAAGAGCAGTTTTTGTCAAACATTCAAGAGATGGGGATTTTACACATTATCCCCCTATCTGAAGCCAAAGAGCATCATGACTTTAGCCATGTCGGAAGCAAATCAAAAGAGACACTTAAGTTTCTGCTCAACGCCCCTCATAAACGAAAACAGATTCACAGCTCTAAAAATTTTAATGCCCAAAACATACAAGCACAGACCCTAGCCCTACAGAGCCAACTCAAAGAGGCGTATGAGTTACGCGACTTCTTAAAACATCGTATCAGAGACCTCAAACCTTGGGGTAACTTTCAACTCCCTCCATTAAGCTCTCTTAATGGTTTACGACTCTGGTTCTACAGAGTGCCACAAAAAAAACGCAAACTGCTTGAAGAGTGCCAACTGTTATGGCAAGAGTGTGGTAAAGACCACCGTTTTTACTACATTGTGGTAATCTCCAAAGAGAAACCACCCCTACCCTTTGAACGAACCCATGCTGGAACCAAGTCGTTATCAGAATTAAAATTGGAGCTTGAAGAGGTAGAGAACCAAATAGAAGATATAGAGTCAGAGCGAATCTCACTAACGCGTTGGATAGATTTGTATGTCAATAGTATGCATAAGCTAGAAGATGATGAACTCTACGAAGCTGTACAACAACAGGTCTACAGTGACAGGGAGCTGATGGTCATTCAAGGCTGGGTGGCAAAAAAACAGAGTAAGCGTTTAAAAAACTTTATAGAAAAACAGGGTGCGACCCTGACCCTAGAAGAGCCTAAAAAAGAAGAAGTCCCCCCTACCCTTCTGAAAAACAGAAAAACCTTTAGAGCAGGTGAAGACCTACTCACCTTCTACACTGTACCCAACTACTGGGAAGAGGACGCATCGGTGGCTATCTTCTTCTCATTTATTCTTTTCTTCTCTATTATCTTAGGAGATGCTGGGTATGGTATGTTACTCGGTGCTGTTTTAGCACTCTTCTACCCTAAAATGAAAAAGAGTGAAAGCCGACGATTTATTCCTCTCTTTGCTTTTTTAGCCATCGGCACGACCCTATGGGGTGTTTTGGTGGGGAGCTATTTTGGTATGTCACCACCACAAGACACACTCTTAGCACCACTGAAACTCTTTGAAGTCAATGACTATGACGCGATGATGAAACTCTCTATCTTTATTGGGGTTGGACACATTATTATCGCCAATGGGGTACGGGCTAGAAACCTACACTATAATGGAGAGCGATACCACATGTTTGCCCCCATTGGATGGATAGTGACGATTATCGGTGGACTCATTATGTTTGATTTACCTCAGTTCTACACCTTTGGTCTGGTCGTGTTGAGTATGGGTATGCTCTTGGTACTGCTCTTTAGTGCTGAGGGAAAACCAACCTTTAAAAGCCTTCTGAATGGACTGGGTGCATTGAGCCAAATCAGTTCACTCTTTGGCGATATTTTGAGCTACCTGCGACTCTTTGCATTGGGGTTGGCAACGGCTTCGATGGGATTTGCCTTTAACCAACTGGCAAAAGAGGTTGCAGCCGAATTTGCTGGTGTCGGTATTCTACTGGCACTGATGGTACTACTGATTGGTCACCTACTCAACCTTGTTTTAGGCATTGTAAGTGGCTTGGTACACGGACTACGCTTGAACTTAATAGAGTTTTTAAAATACAACAGCTCCAGAGAGGGCTACCTGTTTAAATCATTTAACAAGAAGGAGATAAAAAAATGGAACACATAGTTTTAATATTGGGCTGGATTGGTATCTACTCCCCCATCGCACTCGGAGCCATCGGTAGTATTTTAGGCTGTTCAAAAGCTGGTCAAGCTGCTATTGGAGCATTGCTCGATGTCGACAGTGGATACGGACGCTACATCGGTGTCTCTGCCATGCCCTCATCACAAACCATCTATGGAATCGTGGTCATGCTAACCCTAAATCGCCCCGTAACCGTAGAGAACTCACCTGGACTCTTTGCCATTGGTGTTTTAGTTGGTATCGCCCTACTGGTCAGTGGAATCTACCAAGGAAAAGCCTGTGCATCAGCCATTCAAGTCTCTAAAAACAAACCTGAAGTGTTCGGTATCTCCATTGCTCCTGCTGCTATTGTTGAAGGGTTTGCCGTCTTTGCATTTGTGTTTGCTTTGGTTTTGGCTGGGTCGGTTTAGGGAGATAAGATGCAACCAAATGAACCCATAGCCCAAAATGTTCAAGCCCTTGTAGACAAGCTTCACCTTCAAGGGGTCAAAGCTGGAAAAGAGGAGGCTGAAGCGATACTCCAAAAGGCAAATGAAAAAGCCAAACAGATAATAGAAGAGGCTGAACAGAGAGCCAAAGTTATACAAGAAGAGGCTATCCAAGAGTTAGAAGCAGAAAAAAAAGCGACCCATGAGGCGTTTAAAATTGCTCTTAGAAACTCTGTTTTGACCTTGAAAAATCAGCTTTTTATGCAGTTTAAAACCCATCTGCAAAAGCTCATTACTCAAAAACTGCAAGATGAGAACTTTTTAGAGGAGATGATACTCACTATAAGCTCCAATATACAAAGTGATGAAAATATTGAGCTAATTGTAGGAAGAGTTGAGAATTATGAGAGCAGACAAGATGCTTTTATAGAGTCCATCGTCGAGAAGATGACCACAGAGGGGATTAAGCTAGGGAAACTCAACAGACAGGGAATCAAAATTCAATTTATAGAGAATAATTTAGAGATAGATTTAAGCGATGAGGCGTTGACCGATTTGATTTATCAGCTGATTATTCCACGCTACCAAGAGATGTTTGATGGGGTACGAAGCTCATGAGTTATTACACCCTAATGACCTCTCTGCCCAATTTAAGCTCTATGGAGAAGAGCAAAGAGCTACCCATCTCATGGATACAGCTTCAAAAACGGCAAAATATGTTGAGTGAACAAGATGCCAAGCTGGTCGGTAATATTCAGAAATTTTTAGCATGGTACTACCACTCTTCAAATATAAAAAATGAGTATATTATTGAGATGTATCAAAAGATTATGCAACAGACCAAGGAGTATCCAAAGATTCAAAAGATTATTACCGAGATTTTACAACAGCGAACCATTGTGGCTATCTTTCGGCTCAACTATGCAGGTAAATCTTTTAATGAGCTGGATGCGTCGTGGGATGTGGGGGTAAACCTCAAAGAGATAGAGGCTTTTTACGAGCATAACAGTGCAAGGCTACTCTTTGAATACCCTTGGCTAAAAGAGGTCAAAGAGAGTTTTGTAACCGATAACCCTTACACCCTTACCAAAGTACTTATGGAGCAGATTTTTAACCGAGCCAAAGCCCTAAAAGAGCAAGAGCTTTTCTGTTTAGATGCTTTTGTGGCGTATCTGATTCAGTGGGCAGTCTTGCAAAAGTGGCTCACCTTTCAAGAAAAAGAGGCTGTAGAACGATTTAATAACTTAATAAAGGAGGCATCCCATGCATTCCAATAGAGCCAAAGTGGTCGCTGCCCAAGAGAGTCTGGTCACCATTGAACTGATAACAGGTTCGCTGATGATGAATGAGGTCTGCTATATCTTAACCCAAGGGGTCAAACTCAAAGCTGAAGTGATACGGATTCGAGGTAACCGAGCCGATTGTCAAGTCTATGAAGATACCGTGGGAGTCAAAGTGGGTGACGAAGTAGAGTTGACCAATCAGATGCTCTCTATAGAGCTAGGACCTGGGCTGTTGGGTGAGGTGTTTGATGGACTGCAAAACCCTCTTCAAGCTCTTGCCAATAGAGATGGCTTTTTTCTAAAAAGAGGTTCAAGCATCACCCCACTTAACCGAGAGAAAAAGTGGGAGTTTAAACCAAACCAACTCATCGGTGACCATGTGGTAGCTGGTGATGTGCTAGGTATGGTCTATGAGGGGCATTTTGAACATAAAATTTTTGTCCCCTTTGATGTGGTGGGTGTTAGTGAAATATCGTGGATACGAGGGGGAATCTTCAGAGTCAACGAGCCCATTATTCGACTCAATCTTGAAAACGGAGAGAGCAGAGAACTAACCCTTAAAATTGACTGGCCGATTAGAAAACCCTTGTCTCAAAACCTACTTAAAAAAGGCTACTCCAAACAGCAGTACCCCACCGAGCCAATTATTACCAAACAGCGAATTATCGATACCTTTTTTCCCATTGCCAAAGGGGGAACGGCTTGTATCCCTGGCCCTTTTGGAGCTGGTAAAACGGTGTTGCAAAATCTTATTGCCAAATACTCATCGGTCGATATTGTAATTATTGTCGCCTGTGGTGAAAGGGCTGGTGAAGTGGTCGAAACCATTACCGAGTACCCACAAACCCTAGACCCAAAAACAGGTGGCTCACTGATGGACAGAACGGTCATTATCTGCAACACCTCTTCCATGCCTGTGGCTGCACGGGAGTCATCGGTCTATACAGGAATAACCATCGGTGAGTATTACCGTCAGATGGGGTATGATGTGCTTCTTTTAGCCGACTCCACCTCACGATGGGCTCAAGCGATGCGAGAGATTTCAGGACGGCTCGAAGAGATACCAGGAGAAGAGGCGTTTCCTGCCTATTTGGACTCTGCCATTAAAAGCGTTTATGAACGGGGTGGCGTAATCAAGTCTAATGACGAGAGTACGGGTTCCCTCACCCTTATTGGTACGGTATCCCCTGCAGGAGGGAACTTTGAAGAACCCGTAACTCAAGCAACATTGGCAACGGTCAAAACCTTTTTAGGTCTCTCTTATGAACGAGCCTACAAACGCTTCTATCCAGCCATCGACCCCCTTATCTCATGGTCACGATACCTAGAGCAGATGCAAGGATGGCTAAGCAAAGAGATGAGTGAGACTTGGGTCAATGATGTAAAATCGATGATAAACCTTTTACAAGAGGGCGATGAAATCTACCAAATGATGAAGGTCACAGGCGAAGAGGGCATCACCATAGAGAACTTTATCACCTACCAAAAAGCCACCCTGCTTGATATGGTCTATTTACAACAAGATGCTTTTGACGAGGTCGATATAGCAATGTCCAAAGAGCGACAAAAAGAGAACTTTTTACTACTCAAAAGAATTATTGAAAAGGAGTTTGAGTTTAGTGATAGAGATGAGATTCGTGAGTTTTTTACGAAATTGACGGGGTATTATAAGAATTTGAACTATGCTGAGGTGGGTTCGATGGAGTATGGGGAGTTTATGGGGAAGATTGAGGGGATGGTGTGAAAACACCATTCTCTCTATTTCTCGTCCTTATTTAGAACAGCGTCCAATATCCTTATCAAAACTAACTATCTCAAACCCTTCTAACTTCTTTTTAGCACACAACAATGCATCTGCAAAATCTATATTTTTGTCAGCATAAATTTCAAGAGCTTCAAAAGTCACCAATTTATTTTCAGTGTAAAGGTGGTTGTATAGGAGTAGCTTTTTCAACACTGAAGATATATCTTGTTTTTCATGTTTGTAAATTCTTTTTAAAACATAAATAACCTCAGCCAATATAAAATCCATGAGCATCGCTTCTATTTTTCCACTTTCGATATCTCGAAATATCTCTACACTTTTAAGATAATGCTCTTCATGGTCTCGTGTTAAAAAACGAATCAAGACATTGGCATCAAGCAAAACTTTAGATGCCATACTTTTCTTTCATCTCTTGTTCATATGCATCATCTATCATCTCATCAATATTTTCATATTTTTTTATAGGATGCTTCACTTGTAATATACCACCTAAAGCCTCTGTCAAAGTATGTTTTTGCATTTTAGGCTTTGGTAAAACTAATGCCAATACCTCTTTTGTTTTTTTATCAATAATATGTATCGTTTCATCAAGGTTTTTAAAGATACTAATATTTTTCTGTAATTCTGATACACC
>JAHZJZ010000291.1 GCA_022600655.1 Campylobacterota bacterium
AAAATTTAACATTTTAAAATTAAAAAAAATATTTAATGTTACCCACTTAATACTATTCTGATAAAATATAGTTTAAGAACTTTGATATAATTAGGAGCTTACCATGTTAAAGAAGATATTACTTATTTTGTTACTTGTAAATTATGCTTTTGCCATTACTGAAGATAAAATCCCACCCTCACTTTTAGAGTGGAAAGATTGGGTTTTAGATGAGGTCAAAGATAAAGATTGCCCCATAAATTACAAAAGAGGTAAGCCACAATGTAGTTGGTTTACTAAAGTAGACGTGGCTCTTAACGACAAGCAAATTGACTTTAGTATGCATGTTACACTTTATAAAGATAACACAAAAGTGAAGCTCCCTTATGCTCATATGAGTTGGGCGAAAGATGTATTGGTCAATGGTAAAAAAGCCATCGTTCTAGGAACCAATGCCAACAGTAGAGTGATATTGGGTAAAGGAACCCATAAAATAAGTGGTTCTATTCCTCTGAAAGGGGATTTAAAATACATACAACTTCCTAAAAACATCGCCTTAGTTAGCTTTTCAAAAAACAATCAACCCATTAGCAATGTCAAAGTTGACAGTGATGCTAGGCTCTGGTTAGACCAAGAGCAGAGTGATGCCGTTGAAAAGGGTACATTGGTCGTTTCACTCTACCGAAAACTGATTGATGGACACCCAATGCGTATGCAGACCTATTTGCATTTTCGTGTTTCAGGGAAAATGCGTTCGGTGGTTTTAGATGGGGTCTTGGTGGATGGGTTTTTACCTACAGCCATTAAAAGCTCTCTAAACTCCACCATTACGGAAGATAAAAAGTTAGAAGTTGAGGTCAAAGCTGGAGAGTGGATGGCATTGATTGACTCTTATACGCCTCAAAATATTCAGAGCCTACAAAAGCCAAAATATGATTTTAACTACGCCAATGAAGAGATATGGACGCTCGTTTCTGATGCAAATTACCGAACCATAGAGATAGAAGGCGTTAACTCTATCGACCCATCACAGACCACACTGCCTAAAGGGTGGAAGAGTTTACCAGCTTATTTGGTTACAGAGGGAGAGACTTTAGGGATTAAAGAGCTTTATAAAAGTGCTAAACAGCAACAGAAAAATGAGCTGAAACTCAAACGAAACTTATGGTTAGATTTTGATGGGCAAGGCTACACGGTAAGCGATAGTATCGATGCAAAGATTTCACAACTACGACGTTTGGAAGCGACCAATATTTTAGATTTGGCTTCAGCATCTATTAACAACCAACCAACCCTCATTACCACACTGGATAAAAGCGAACAAAAAGGGATAGAGCTTCGAGAACAAGATATGACCATAAAAGCATCGAGCAGATATGAAGGCGATATTGCCATGCTTCCTGCCAATGGTTGGGATGAAAAGTTTAATACGGTTAGTACCATGTTAAATCTACCACCAGGGTGGGAACTCTTTGCAGCTTTTGGTTCTGATAATAAAACCACAGCATGGTTAGACAAATGGAATCTGATGGATATTTTTTTAGTGCTTCTTATCGGTATTGCTGTCTATCAGCTCTATGGGTTAACGTGGTCACTTTTGGCAACCTTGTTTGTGATGTTACTTTGGCACGAGGGTAACTCCCCGACGGTTATTTGGCTCTTTATCTTGGCACTGGTTGCGATGCTTCGTGTGTTAGATGAGGGGCGAGTTAAAAAGGTGGTAAACATTTTAATGGCAGGAGCTGTGGCTATAGCAGTTCTGCAGGTACTTAACTTTTCTGTCTATGAGATACGAACAGCACTCTATCCACAGTTAGAGAGGGAACATTATGATACCTTAGCCTATGCTGACTACTATGATACAAAGAGTGATGCTATAAAAGCCGAACAAGAGTTTCAACAACAAGAAGATAAGTTTGTTATGGAAGAGGCTCTTCCTGTTCCGATGGCTCCAAATATTGAACCGTCGTACCGAGGAAAAAATATTGCTACTCAAAACTCTTATATTCCTTCAGTCAAAAAATCCAAAGAGAAGTCCTACTCTCAAATGATGCAAAACCGAATCGACCCTAATGCAGTGGTACAGACAGGAATAGGTAAACCAAAATGGCAGTGGCATTCTCACCGTTTCTCATGGCAGAGTGGGGTAGGAAGCAGTGACCGTTTAGAGTTATGGTTGGTCTCTCCAATGTTGAATAAATTTTTAAAAATTTTGAATATTATAGGTATGTTGTTTCTACTCTATATGGTACTACATGAGTTTTTGAAATCAAGCATGTCAAAAATTAAAGAGAATCTACTCTCTGCTAATGTCGCAAAAAACAGTGGGAAAATGCTGCTCTTTGTCTCACTACTTTTGGTCTCTCCTGATACTCTTCAAGCTGACATGCCATCTGAAAAGATGTTGACCGAACTCAAAAAGAAGTTGACCGTGGCACCTCCTTGTCTGCCTAATTGTGCTTCGATGGAGCGTTTAGACGTTGAGATTAATGACGATATTATGCAGATTACAATGAACATTTCAGCTGGTTCAGATATCGCTGTTCCTCTTTTAGGAAATAGAAATATTTGGTTACCTACAGAGGTAATGGTTGATGGTAGCGAAGCTGTAAACTTGAACCTAGATAGCAGTGGTGGACTCTGGATAATGCTTACCAAAGGAACACATACCGTTGGGCTAAGTGGAAGCATCAAAGGGCAGAACCAAATCATGCTCTCTTCGCGTTTAGCCATACACAATTTTAGTAGCAGAGTCAACAATGAGATGTGGCGAGTAGCTGGTGACCATAAGAGCTACATCGAGATAAGTAATCTAAACATAGAAAACAAAAAAGCCAAAGAGAAGAGTAAAATAGAACCACTGGTCGAAGTAGAGCGAACCTTCTACTTTGGTCAGCGTTGGTATGTTGATACCAAAGTAAAGCTTTTGAATAGTATCGATAAACCTTATAGATTGCTCTATGATTTATTGCCTAATGAGTCGATACTTAACAAAGAGATAGAGCTCAAAAAGCATCAAGCCGTATTGCATCTGGACAATAAAAAGCGTTATTATACATGGCGTTCCTCATTACCAATTACCAAAGAGTTAACGTTAAAATCGCGTAACAGACAGCAACTTTTAGAGGTATGGCAGATGGATATCTCATCTATTTGGGATATCGCCTACAGAGGAATGGAACCCATAGAGCAGTTAAAAGTGGGTGATATTTTAATGCCTCGTTTCAAACCATGGCACGATGAAAACTTAACCCTCTCTTTAGAAAAAGCAAAAGCTGTTAAAGGAGAGAGCTTAACCATAGAGTCAAGTAAAGTGAAACTGTTACAATCGGCTCGTTACCGTGATGTCACTTTAGATTTGAGTCTAAAGAGTTCACAAGCTGGGCAGTATGTTATTAACTTAAACTCTGCTACAGAGCTAAAACCAACGCTGATTGATGGTAAGACTCATTATCTAAAAATAAGTGATGGCAAGGTATCGATTCCTCTACAAGCCAAAGCACAAAAGGTCAAACTCTCATGGCGAGAAGAGATGGGTACAGAGCTACAGTACAACTTCTCAAATATCGATTTGAACCGAGCCAGTACCAACAACACCGTACAGCTTACCTTGCCATATAACCGATGGATACTCTGGACAGGTGGTCCAATTTTAGGTCCTGCTGTTCTGCTGTGGGGTGTGTTGTTGGCTGTATTACTTTTTGCAATGATTTTAGGTCGAATCAAAGGGAGTCCTTTGAAAACAAGAGATTGGTTACTGCTTGGTGTTGGGGTAAGTACCACCAGTGTGATGATTATGCTACCTATCATCATATGGATTTTTGCTCTTCGATTTAGAGAGTATAGAGGTGATACGCTTATGGGATGGAAGCGAAACATTACACAAATAGGATTGGTGATACTCACACTTATCACCATTAGTACCATTATCGGAGCTGTATCGGTTGGACTGTTGGGTAACCCAGAGATGATGATAACAGGAAATCAATCGTACGGTAATTTCTTAAATTGGTACAGCGACCGTATAGCAGGAAGTATTCCTGAACCAACAGTACTATCGGTCTCTATTTGGTACTACCGTGCGTTAATGTTAATCTGGTCTATCTGGATAGCTCTTTCATTGATTAAGTGGTTAAAGTGGGCGTGGAAAGTGTTTAGTCAGGGGGATATGTGGAGTAAGAGGGTGAAAAAAGAGACGAAGTGATAACATCTGTTTTTGTGGGTACTGTTACCCACAAAGACTTACCCTAAAATCTTCTTAACACAAGCATTTATACGACCACCATCAGCTTTACTTCCGATAGCTTGTTTTGCTGCACCCATCACTTTTCCCATATCTTTCATAGAGGTAGCACTTGTAGTAGCGATAATCTCTTTGAGAGTAGCTTCTAACTCTGCATCGTCCATCTGTTCTGGAAGATAGGTTTTGATAATAATTAGTTCAGCCTCTTCCTTCGCAACTAGGTCATCACGTCCAGCTTCTGAAAATTGAGTTATAGAATCTTCACGTTGCTTAGCATACTTCATAAGAATCTTTTCCATATCAGCATCCGTTACATCTCTTCTCTCATCTACTTCAATCTGTTTTACTAAGGCTTGAATATTTCTTAGGGTATCTCTTTTGGCTACCTCTTTGGCTCTCATAGCGTCTTTAATGTCTGATTTGATTTGGTCTTTAATACTCATATAGGCTCCTAATTTTATTAATTGCAAGATTATACTATAATCCCATTATGAAAAAATTAACAATTGAAGATAAAACATTTAATCTAAAAGATATTAAGCAGCTCTATCCTGCAGCTGTTGTCAAGACGGGTCATGAAGATGAAACAACGGAGATGAGTCTCGAATGGGTTGATGTAGAGTCTAAAGGACGGGTAGAGATTGTAGGGTATGGACTCTTTGTGGTTATAAGCGATGAAGAGAAACATTCTTTTATCCGTAGTACAAGAGAAGAACTGGGTGAACTTATAACATTGGTCGCAGAACAAGTTAAATAAGATGTCTATATATTGTTATCCATTTATTATTATTTATTAAAGTTTTGTTTTTTTTAATATAT